>JACQOD010000109.1 GCA_016202725.1 Candidatus Aenigmatarchaeota archaeon
AAGAGAGCCTGCGGTGGTCATGAGCTAAACACATACTAACCTTTCAAGGCGCTGGGGAAGGGGGCGCGGGAGGTGAACCAGCAGGCGCGCTGTTTGCCGGAGGCGTCGGCTGCTCCTTGGGTTTCTCCTTCCCCAGCGTGAGCAGGATCCTATTCTCCCGTCCAGAGACCGGCTCGACCTCCACCACCCCCCGCTCCCTGAGATCCTTGACCAGCCGGGAGACCTTGGCCTTCGAGAACCCGCTCTCCTTCACGAGGGTTTTCTGCAGGGCCCTCCCCTCCCCCCGTTTCAGGATCTCCACCAGCGCGGTCTCGTCCGGATTCAGCACGGAGGAGACGGCATCCTCGTGCTCCTGCCTTCTCCTCCTGCCGTAGACCACGACCCCGACCATGACGATCACGACCAGCAGGGCCAGCGTCACGAGCAGGGGCGTGTCGGGCAGCTTCGGCGGAAGGGAAAAAGACACGGAAAACTGCTGCGCCCCTTGAGGGAGATCGCGCATCTCCCAGAAGACCATGATCCGCTTCCCATCCGACAGGATCCCTCCCGAGGAGGGGGAGAAGGACCGGTTCGCCACATCTTCTGACAGCGTGGCCGTGGGCGGCAGCCGGATGATCACGAAGCTCTTGTTGGTGGGGAGGAAGCTGTAGGAAGGGGCATAGACCAGCTTGCCTGCTTGTTCTCGGATCGAGCCAGCGGTGTCATAGGAGAGAATCAGCTGGTTCCGCTCCTGGGTTATGCCCCCCAGGTTGCAGGAGATGGCGCTGCCCTGCTGGGCGCAGTCAGCCTGGTCAAAGGTTGCCCGCACGGTCAGGTTCGCCACGGGAAAGTTCACCTGATAGTCCAGTTGGGGCACGGGCTCCGCGAAGCGCAGGGTGATGACATGGCGGACCTGGAGGTTGTCCTCCACGTTGTCCTCGATGCCATAGTACTCCAGGACGGGCTGCGCTGCCGCAGCAGGCAGGACAAGGGCGAAGGCCACGAGAAGGGGAAGCAATTGTTTCACCCTTTCCCCGGGAAATGATTGTTTCATGCATACCCTATACGGGGAGCATTTTTAAAAATGGCACTCGTGAAACAATCCCAGCAAGAAGGAACTTTCGCTCCCATTCGTGGCCCCCCACCCAACAACCCTTTAAACCTGCGACCCAAGGGAGGGGCATGCAGGATGTCATGCAGACCGTCCGCCGGATCGTCCAGCGCCTCGCCGAGGCCGAGGCCCAGCGCCGGAGCCTTGCGGGCATGATAAGGAACCTTCCCGGATCCTCCCTGGTCGTGCGGGCGACCCCCCACCCCCTCGACCCCCTCCAAGTGGCTGCAGTGGACGGCGGGCTCATGAAGAAATCCCTCCATGGCATGGACTGCCTCCTGGTTCGCGCTGCAGCGGTCTGCTTCCGCTACACGGGCGGGAAGGTCGGGAGCGTGGCCTACTTCCCCTCGCGGGACCCCGCTCCCCGGGCCGAAGTGTTCGAGGCCCTGTCCGAGATCGAGTGGAGCCAGTTCGCCTCCCTCCACCGCCTCCTGGAGGAAATACGCACCGCAGCGCAGGCCCTGGAACAGTTCCAGCCGGACCTCCTCCTCCTCGACGGCATGCTGCTCCCTCACTACCTGGACAAGCCCGCTGCAGCCTCCCCCCTGGGCAGCCTCTACCAGCAGGTCCTGGGGGAGTACCGGTTGCTCTTCGCCCGGGCCCGGGAGCACCATGTAGCCCTCGCGGGGGTGGTAGAAGATTCTAGGAATACAGCATTCTGCGAGTACCTCGGGAGCGAGATCCTCCCCCGGCTCGGTCCCCCGGGGCCTGAACTGGAACTCCTGCAGCAAACCCGGGATTCCGCCCTGCTCTTCCACCTGCTGGAGCGGGGAGAGCGCACGATGCCGCTTCCCACCTCAAACCCCGTTGCTGCCGAGATTGGCGCCCCTCCCCTCCAGACCTTCTACCTCAAGACCGCCCGCTTCGACCGGCCCCTGCGGGTTGATTTTGTCCCCGAGACCGTGGAGATCGATGCCCTGGCAGGCATGCTCCTGGCCGTCTCCGGACAGCATGCAGGCTACGGCATGCCGGCGCCCATCATTGAGGCTGACCAAGTGGCGCGCCTCACGGAGGGCGAAATGGACCGCTTCTACGTCAGCATCCTCTCCCAGGCGGGGTCACTTTCCGCTACCATGCGCCTCCGTCGTGACCAGCGTCCCTTCTAGGGGACCAAGGAAGGTTGCCAAAAGCCCCATTTTGGGCTAAAATCAGGCTTTCCGGTAGTTTGTCCGTTTAGTTCGAAAATCGCTCGCCGTCGGTATTGTTTCACGTATAACGCCGTCATATGGAAGGCATTTGAATACTTCCCATGACCTGAAAGGGCATTTAGCCTCTAGATGAACAATGAGAAGTCTCTAGGATGCTCATGGAAGTCTTCGCAACCCCCAATGCTGTTTCACCACTGTTCATGAAACCGTTTCACTGCAGGTATATATGCCTCCCTGAAACAATAAGGAGTATATCTTCCATGGGGGCCCTCGGGGCTTCCACGGAAGACACCCGTCCCTACAAGGGAGGGGTGATATAGATAGGAGGATACAAATGAATATCAAGAAAGTCATGGCAGCTTCATTCGCCATGATTGCAGCAGGAGCAACTCTCGGCGCAACCTACGGATCGAGCCAGCTGTCCGGGTATGTGAGTCAAACGGCTGGAACCTTGACCTCCCCTATGGTGGTCATTGGTTCCACGGCGGGTGACCCTGTAAACTACCCCCTGGACGTGGTGGCCGCTGCGGACCTTGCCGCTCACGTGGCAGGATACGCAACGACCCCGGTCGCAACGACTTCAGGTTCGAAGCAGTTCGCAATCTCTGGTGGCACAGGAAAGGAAGTTAGCACGGAGAATACCAAGATCTACTTGGACGATTCTCTGGGCAAGGCAGGTCTCCGATCAACGATGACCGGAGCGGAACTGCCTGATCATTTGGCGACGGGTACAGTAGTAGATAAGAACTCGACGTCAATCAGATATGATCAGTACCTCTTCCTGACGCCTTCGAGCACGACATCCGCTTCGTACACCATCCAGTTCGAGCGACCTAGCAGTTCATCCGGCGATGACGGAACCTACTCCATCGGTAGGTTTACAACGTCTCCAACCAGCACCGATTACTTCGCCAAGTACCGTATCAGCCTCAGGAAGGATGTTAACCTTGCCGACCTTGTCGGCAAGACGCTCACCATCGGTGGGGACACTTACACTGTGCTGTCTGATTCGACCTCACTCGCCGCGGACACCCCCAAGTTGGTGGGTACCCGCGCCGCCGCCTCCCAGACACTCAACGTTGCAAACGGGGAAGTGGACATTTTGATCGGAACAGTGACGCACAAGATTCGTGTGGTGGGCACCTCCGATGCCGACACTGTGGTCATTGCGGTGACCAATGGTGCAACCGGCGTGAGCGAGCAGTCTTCCGTCGATAAAGGCAAGACCCAAAGCATTGCAGGTGTGGACATATATATCGACGATGTGTTCCACATCTCTACGACGGATACGAGCCAAAACGGTGCGAAGCTCTTGATCGGCGCTGAGAAGACGATCTTCCAGCATGGAAGTAAGATCAAAGTAGGCACCAATGAGGACAACGTGGAAGGAACGTGGGTGAACATCACCCGCACCGGCAACAAGATTTCCACGATCGATGTAACCCTTGGCGCCGCTGCCTCCAGTATCACGGACAATCTCAAGATGGGAAGCAAGTTCACTCTTCCTGGATTCCCCAGGCTTGCACTCTTCTTCCCTGGAATGTCCGAAGGACCAACAGCTGATGGCAGAAGCGTGCTGAAGATTTCTGGATCGGGCGACAATTTGCTTCAGGGAACTTTTAAGGACGACTCCGGCAACGAAGCCACCTTCACTTGGGCCTACAAAACTTCCTCGACTGGATCGACGTTCCTTTTGGCTGATAGCAACGGGAACCGCATTCAGACGCGGGAGCGAAGGAATGTCACTCTGGACCAGTACGTCATCTTGGATGCAGGCGACTTCCCGCATCTCATGCAGCTAACAAGTATTGACAGCAGCATGCTGTCTTTCACGCTGCGCGATGTCTTTAGTGGAGAGAGCACGAAGTATGACTTGGCAACGGCCGATAATGGTCGTAAGACCATCTACATTGATGGTCAGGCGTACTACGCCGACATGAACATGAGCGGCGGCGGTTCCTCAAGTCAACTGGCTTTCTCTTGGGGAGATAATGCGGGAGCAACCAGTGTCGGTGATGCGATCACCGTCTGGCCTGCCATTAAGGGATTGAGAGGTGAACGGTTGGCGTTCTATAACAACACAGCCATCACCTTCAACGCAACCAACAACTCAGAAATCCAGTTGCCGACCGGTGCCGTGCGCATTTCCGTGCAGTACTCTGCGGGAAACTACACCGTCATGAACCTGACGGCAATCGCAGATGAACACGGTGAAGCGAGTGCCTGTACGACGACCCCTTGTATCAACAACCTTACCCTCGGTAATGATGCTTACTCTGTTACGCAACAGATTAACTTCACTCTGGGTAAGACGTCGACGGGGGGAATCCTCTACAACATCCGCAATGCCGCAGTCTCCGGAATCGGTCCTGACAATGGCTCCAGTGTTGACAACCAGACGTTCAACATCTCCATTATTGGAACGTCGACGGAAACGATCACCCAACCATCCCTGATCCTCGTTGAGGAGAAGGACGATGCGGGAGACCGTTACGCGCTTGTCATCCAATCAAGCACCGAAACCTCCGGTTCGAACAACGTCGCCATTCCGGCCACCCCCATCTTTACCGCAAATGAGGACTCTCAGGCCCGTGGAACGGACTCCACAATCACGGATTCCGTGGACCTGTATGGGACCTATGTAGTTAAGACGACGACAGGCCAAGACACGCTCACCGTGTACTACCCGGATGAGCAGGTCTTTGCCGTCATCGGCGTGGGTACGGCGGAAGGAACGGGTTCTGTTGGAGGCGCTACTGGCAGCACCGTCAACGCGGCCGTGGTCATTACCTCGCCTATCGCCAAACTGGCTAGCGAGGTGTCTACCGCGACCCTGACGAGCGATCTCATCCTGGTGGGTGGACCGTGCGCGAACTCTCTCGTAGAGCAGCTCGCCGCGGACAACTCCACTGGCGTCCCGAGCTGTAGCTCGTGGAGCCTGACGACAGGTCTCATCAAGGAGGTCACCAACGCTTTCGGCTCCGGCCGCAAGGCGCTGGTTGTTGCTGGTACGACCGCAACCGACACGAGGAACCTTGCTGCATTGGTCATGGGCGGAACGCTGTCCTACCAGGTGTAAGGACCCAGTAAAGGGAGTTTATTTTTTCCCTTTCTTTCTCTTTTTTATCGCTTCCACGCGAAGCGCGGACGTTTTGCCAGGAAAAGACAAATGTCTTATTTCTTAGCATTATTCCTATTTAAAGACAAATGTCTTAACATCCCCATGAGAGAGGAAAAACACCGCGACATCATAGCCGAAGTGGACAGCACGATCCGGGAGGCGCTGCAGTCCAAGAACCTCCTTGCCCACCAGCGTCGGCTCGCGGCGATGCTTTCCCTGGGGGCGCAGCAGCTGCTGGAGGTCTACCTGCATCGCCTGCACGTGATCAAGCCAGGGACAGCCGTCAAGCACGAGTGGTTCGGGATGGGAGTGGAGAACCCCTCCCGCAAACTCGCGGCCATGCTCACCCGGCCGCCTGGGGAGGTACCCGGCCTTGCGGAACTCCTGGTCCTTGCCCGTGTCGTTGAGGAGGGAAGGAACGATCTCCTCTACGGCTCCCCGCTCAGCGATGACGAGGCGCTCCGGAAGAAGATAGACGCGTACATGCACATGAGGCGCCAAGTGGGGGGACCATGACCTCCACCCCTCGGAACAGGGGCCGGGAACAGCCTTCGCGTTTCGCTGACGGCGCGGCATCCCTCCCAGGGCAGCCCGTGGCGCCCGGCGGCATCGGCGATCTGGCCCGCTATGCGGCGGCATTCGCCTACTTTCTCCTCGCATGCCCGGAGATACGGGGCATCCGGTCCATCATCCTGTTCGGCAGCGTGGCCCAGGGACGGGCGGGGCCATCGTCGGATGTGGATGTCCTGATCGATACGCCGCTTCCCCCCTCGCGGGCCCGCGCGTTGCGGTCGAGCCTGGAGCGGCGGAAGGAGGCGTTCCTCATCTCCCAGGAAGGGCTCGCCTACAAGGCGCAGGGCGTCTTCAACGATCTCGAGCTCACGGTAGGCAACCTCGACGGCTGGGAGGAGATGCGCTCCTCCCTCTCCGCGGGGGCGGTGGTGCTCTTTGGGCCGTTCACCACGCGGTTCGCACCGGAAGGACTCCGTCACCACCTTCTCATCGTTTGGGAGGGGAAGGGAGCAAACCGGGGGGCCCTCCTGAACAAGCTCTACGGGTATGGCATCCAAGGAAAGCGATACAAAGGAGCCATAGATCGCCTTTCCGGTGAAAAGATCGGAAAAGCAGCCGCCCTCATTCCCATGGAGCATGCGAGAGCCTTCATGGGCATCTTGGAGCACTATGGTATATCCTACAAAGTCATCGAGGTCTTCCGCTGATGTGTTCAAGAAGATCCGGCGAACAGTGTTAGGGGCGGGCAGCGGACGACCGGCAGATGTGCGGCCTTCACTCCAGCACTTCCGCCGTGTCCACAGTCCCGTCCCCGTCCGCGTCCACGCCCCGGACCACGTGAGCGATGGCCTCCCCGGAGGGATTGGGCTCCCGGGCGATCTCAGGGCGATGGATGAGCGCCAGGATGGCTGCCCTGGTTCCAGCGAAGCGCTTCCCCGCAAGGAGCAAGATTCTCCCTTCGGGGTCCCAGGGATTCGGCACCACCGTCACCATACCCTCCTCGTCCTCCCTATACTCCCTGCCGGAGAGGGTCGAGCGGAGGAAGACCTCCCCCTGCAGGGAGAAGCGGATAGGGAGGTTGTCATTGAGGGCATGGGTGACCATATTGACGGTAGGACCGCCGATCACGATGAGGTTGCCTTGTCGCTCTGCTTCGCGAAGCTCCACATCCAGCCGGTAGTTGGGCAGCTGCTTGCCGCCGGCAAGGCTGCCCAGGAAGAGGGCGAGGTCAATGGCGCAGCAGCCATCAGCGGCGCGGGCCTTGAAGGGGCCGTGAGGATCGGGGGAACCCACGATGATGCGCGCCTGCAAGCGCCCGGTCTGAACAAAAGGCTGCAGGGGCGGGGAAGGGGGATCCAGCGTCTTCCCCTGCCCCGGCCCCACGCGCACCCCATACGCCGAGTCCTTGAGCTGGTAGAACCTGGCCAATGCCCCCTGGCGCTGCTCCCTCCCCACCTCCCGGAGGAGGCCGGCCTTGCGGAAATTGGTGACGTAGTAGTAGACCTTCTGCTCGTGCACGCCCAACCGCTTGGCCGCATCGGCAGGGCAGCAGGGCTGGGCGAACTCCCGCAAGACCCGCCAGCCCAGGGGGGAGGCAAACAGGCGGATGATGGTGGGATCGTCGTACAGCTTGAGGGGGGTGGCGGTCTGCCCTTCGAGGAGGTACGAATCCATAGCGTCCACGACCAGTAAAAAGAGTTTTTGACTAGCTATATATACTTTTGCCCACTCCTCTGACCAGGCTTTGGGGAAAGGGTAAATAGCTCGAGAGGCAAGGAAGGGCCATGTGCGGGATCATCGGCATCGTGAGCACAAACGACGTTGGAAAAGACATGCTCACCGCCCTGGAGAAAATGCTCTACCGGGGGGTGGACTCCTCGGGCATGGCAGTCGTCTCTGAGGGGAAGATCCTGATCCGAAAGGGGGTGGGCAAAGTGGGCGAGGTTGACCGGGCGGTTCGTCTTCGGGACCTCCACGGGCGTGTGGGCATTGGCCATAATCGCTGGGCAACCACCGGCAAGGTGAGCCAGGAGAACGCCCATCCCCACACCGATTGCCAAGGGAAGATAGCGGTCGTCCACAACGGCATTGTCGAGAATTTCGAGGAGTTGAAGAGCCAGCTCATTCGTGACGGCCATCGCTTCGCGAGCGAGACCGATACGGAGGTCATCCCCCACCTCATTGAGCAACACCTGCAGAGGGGGTTCGAGGAGGCGGTGCGGAAGGCCTTCCTCTCCCTGCGCGGGAGGAACGCGTTCGTGGCGCTGCATATCGATACGCCCGCTGTCATTGCCGCCCGTAAAGGATCCCCCCTTATTGTCGGAGTCGGGAAGGGGGAAATGTACATCGCCAGCGACATCACCGCCTTCTTGGACCACACCCGCGAAGTCATGTACTTGGACGATGATGAAATGGTAGTCCTGCAGGAGCATCCCGTCTTCCGCAGTATCTCCACCGGCCAGCAGGTCGAAAAGCGGCGAGTAGTGATCGGTTGGGACGCCCAGGACGCCGAGAAAGGCGACTACCCCCACTTCCTCCTCAAGGAGATCATGGAGCAGAAGGAGACCATCTGGCGCGCCATCAACCAGAAGGACGAGGACATCCTCGAGATCGCCAGGACCATCAATTCGGCCCCCCACACCTACTTCACCGGCTGCGGGACCGCGGGCAAGGTCTGCCGCGCAGGGGAATATCTGTTCAGCAAGATCGCGGGCAAGCACGTCGACGTGACCGTTGCATCCGAATTCCCGAACTTTGAGCACCTCCTCAACGACCAGAGCTTGCTCATCGCCATCTCCCAGTCGGGCGAGACGGCGGATGTCCTGGAGGCCATCGAGCGCGCGAAGAAGAGGGGCACCCGGGTCCTGTCCCTGGTCAACGTGGAGGGTTCCTCCCTGGATCGCTTGTCGGACACGTCGGTCCTCCTGAAGGCCGGGCCGGAGAAGGCCGTGGCGTCCACCAAAGCCACGACTGCCCAATTGGCCCTGGTCACCCTCCTGGCCTACGCCACGGCCGGGAAGCTCCGTCAGGGAAAATCGCTGCTCTTCGACGTCGCCGGGGAAGTCAATGACCTGCTCAATCCCCGCTATGAAGAGAGGGTCCGTTCCCTCGCCAAGCGGATCTACAAGAGCCCCAACATCTTCATCATCGGGCGCGGGGCCAACTTCCCGATCGCCCAAGAAGCAGCCATCAAGATCATGGAGGTGAGTTACATCCACGCCCAGGGCTTCGCGGGGGGAGAACTCAAGCACGGCCCCCTTGCCCTCATCACTCCCGGCACGCCCTGCATCGTGCTGGTGGCGAACGACGAACTGAAGGAGGGCATCCTGGTCAATGCCCAGGAAATCAAGGCGCGCGGCGGCCTCGTGATCGGGATCTCCCCCCAGAATCACTCGGTCTTCGACGAATGGATCAGGGTCCCTGATGCAGGCGATGCCTCGCCCATCGTGAACCTGATTCCCATCCAGCTCCTGGCCTACCAGCTGGGCCTGCTGCGCAAGACCGATGTGGACATGCCCCGCAACCTGAGCAAGAGCGTGACGGTGAAGTGACGGTGATAACATGAGGAATGGCGTTTCCCTGAGTGCGTCCCCAGCAACCTCGCTGCAGCGGGTGAGGTCACCGGCAGGCCCGCGGCGCGATGGGGGCCTCCGCATCCCGGCCGCAGGGCAGGAGGTTCCATGCAAGCAGTGATCCTGGCAGCCGGCAAGGGCACGCGCATGGCTCCGCTGGAGACGCCGAAGCCCCTGCTCAAAGTGGCGGGGAAGCCCTTCCTCCAGCACACGCTGGAACGCCTCGAGGGACTGGCGACCGAAGCAGTCATCGTAGTCGGGCACGGACAGGAGCTGGTGCGAGCATTCCTGGAAAGCCAGCGTTTCCGGCTCAAGATCACGGTGGTGGAGCAAGCCGTCCCCAAGGGAACCTGGGATGCCCTCCAGGCGGCGCGTCCCCACCTGCGGGAGCGGTTCCTCGTCATGAACGGGGACGATCTCTACCCCCGCGCGGATATCGCCGCCTGCCTGCGGGCAGGGCCCTCCATCCTGGTCCAGGAGGTGGCTGATCCATCCCGGTTCGGGGTGATCGAGGAGCGCGGCGGCGTCCTGCAGCGGATTCATGAGAAGCCCCTGCGGGCGCCGAGCAGCCTGGCCAACACCGGCCTGTGCGTCCTTGACCAGCAGGTCTTCAACCAGCAGGTCCGCCCCAGCAGGCGGGGCGAGCTCGAACTGGTGGATGCCCTGGCCGGCCTGCGGGTGGTCAGGGCCACGGGCTGGGTGCCCGTTGGGTATCCGTGGGACCTCCTCCTCGCGAACGAGTGGCTCCTCCGCTCCCTCAGGCGGCGGGTGGAGGGGAAGGTGGAGAGGGGGGCCACCCTGCTAAGCCAGGTAGTGGTGGGGAAAGGGACGCTCATCCGCGCTGGAGCGTACATCGAGGGGCCGGTCGTGGTCGGCCGCGACTGCATCATCGGCCCCAACTGCTACATCAGGCCAGGGACCTCCATCGGGGACGGCTGCAAGGTCGGCAACGCCGTGGAGCTCAAGAACTGCGTCATCGGCGACCACGTCTCCATCGGCCACCTCTCCTACCTGGGGGACTCGGTCCTCGGGGACAACATCAACATCGGCGCGGGAACCATCGCCGCCAACCTCCGGCACGACGGCAAGCCCATCCAGGCCCGCCCCCAGGGCAGGCTGCTGGAGACCGGCAGGCGGAAGCTGGGCTGCATCATCGCCTCCGGCGTGCATACGGGCATCCACACCTCGATTTACCCGGGACGCATCCTGACGCAGGATACGCTCCCCGGCCAGACCGTCCGCTAAGCGCGAACGAAACAATCGGCACTATTCCGCCCCTGCCGGGCCGTGACGGCGCGGCGGGACAGCGATTCCTGCCGAGAATGCAGTGACGATTCTTTTCGTCGCCGACGCTAGCGCGAGATTTTTAAGCCGCTGCCCCCAATACCTGGTATGGCCTTCCACGAGACGCTGCTCGACCTGGCCACGTCCCAGAGTTGGGCGGCCCTCGGGATCCAGCTCCTGCTCTCCACGATCATCGGGGGCCTCGTAGTGATCGTGCTCCTGGCGGTCGCCAGCAAGGCATGGAAGGAGAACACCAAGCCCCAGAACGCTTTCCTGATGGTTTTTGCCATAAACCTGATTACCATTTTTGGGTTCTTGGCGCTGCTGGGACCGATTTTCCCGCTCGCAGGCGTGCTCCTCCCCATCCTCATCTGGATCGGGCTGACGAAGGCCTTCTTCTCCGACCTCCGCTGGCTCCACGCCGCCATCATCGGGGCGGTGGGCTACCTGCTGAGCATCGTGCTGGTGCCCAGTGTGATGGGCATGTTCGCTGGTTTTGTCTGAGGTGACAAAGCAGTGCGCAATGAATTTCTGCGAAGAACCCCTTGCGTGCAAACCGCCGCTCACGCCGCGCCCTCGATGATCCGCGTGGTGACCGGCAGCTTGTAGCCGGCTATCCGCAGGGCGTCCTTGGCGACCTGCGCTTTCCCGGCCTCCAGCCAGACGTGGAGGATCGGTTGCAGCTTCCTGACCTGCGCCGCGGAGCCGATGGGCTTGCCGAAGGACTGGCGCATGCCTGACTGGTAGCGGTCTGCCCCTGCCCCGGTGGCGAGGGGGTTCTCGCGCAGGACGTGGAAGGGGTAGACCACGATCTTGAGGAAGAACCCTTCCTCGCCCAGGTCCCGGGCAAGGATCTTGTGCGCAGCGTTCCGCGCAGCTTCCAGGGCGTTGTCCCGCACCTGGGCGTCCTTCAGGGCCAGCAGGCTGACCTTGCGGGGGAAGGCCTTCGTGCGGTTGCCCATCTCGAACTTGTGGATCTTCAGCTCGGGCACGCCCTTGACGTATCCTTTCTTGGGCTTCCGGATGCTCTGGCGGGTGTTGGGCCGCTCGAACGTCCGGTAGCAGCGTGCAGGTCGCAGTCCCATGGTCTCACTGGCAGGTATTGGCAGGACACCTATTTAAAGGCGGGTGGGTGGTGGGCTGTGTGGCAGATGGTTGGCCCCTATCGGTATGAGTCATGCAGGGACCCCAGGACGCTGGAAAAGCGGGTTGTGGATAGGGGAAAATGAAAATCGCTCACCTGCGGGTCAATGTGTCACACGGTCCGGGCGGCGTGGCCGCTGATGCCTCGCCTTTCGTGTGGGATGGCAGCGCTGCCTGAAAGGAACACTACTTCCGGACATCTTCGTCCTGGTACATCTTGCTCTGCCCGACGGCGCTCTGGCCCGCATACTTGGCGTCCTTCCGCAGGTTGTAGGGCACCTCGGCGGGGGAGGCGAGCTGGAAGAGCAGGAGCTTGCAGATCCGCATGCCTGGATAGAGGGTCACGGGCATCTTGCCCAGGTTGGAGATCTCCAGGACCAGCTTGCCATCGAAGCCGGGATCGATCCAGCCCGCGGTGATGTGGGCCGTGACCCCCAGCCTCCCGAGGGAGGAGCGCCCGTCCACGTACGCGGCCAGGGAGGAAGGGATGCGTATCCGCTCGCCGGTGATCCCGAGGATGAAATCTCCCGGGTGGACCGTGAAGGGGCGGCCATCGGCCCGCACGGTTTCCGTGTAGTCTTTCGGCTGCCGGGAGTCGATGAACGGCTCCTGGGTGTGCTTGAAGACCTTGAACTCATCCCCCAGGGTGAGGTCCACCCAGGCCGCCTGGACCTGGTGTTCGGGGTCCCGCAGGGGCTCCACGACAAGGATGCCCTCCGCGAGGAGTTTCCTGATCTCATGGTCCGGCAGGATCATACCCCCCCTTGGGAGCAAGGCTTAAAAGCGCCGTCCCGCTTGGCTTAAGAAGCTTTCCTCGAAACAATGCGCATGGCGCCCGGCGTCTCCTCCCATGCATCCCCCATCTGCTGGCGCTATGGCTCGGAGGCCATGCGGGCGATTTTTCTGGAGGAAGGCAAGTTGCGGCTGAGCTTGGAGGTGGAGGCCGCCCTGGCGTGCGTGCAGGCCCGTTACGGCATCATCCCCCAGGAGGCGGCCGATGACATTGGCGAACATGCCTCCCTGCAGTACGTGACCCCCGAGGCGGTCTTTGCACGGGAGCAGGAGATTCAGCACGACGTCAAGGCGATGGTGGACCTGCTGGCGGCGGCGTGCACGGGGGAAGGCAGGCGATTTGTCCACTACGGCGCGACCAGCTATGACATCGAGGACAACCGGCTGAGCCGGCAGCTGCAGGCTGCGACCGGCATGCTGGTCGAGGATGTCCGGGGCTTCGGGAAGGCGCTTGCGGAGCGGGCCGCCCAATACCGCGATCTCCCCGCCATCGGCAGGACCCACGGCCAATGGGCCGAGCCCATCACGATGGGGTTCAAGCTTGCGCAATATGTCGCCGACTGCATCATGGACTACCGGCTGCTGGGCGACTTCCTCGACCGCTACCTCGTTGGCAAACCCATGACGGGAGCGGTCGGCACGGCGGCCAGCCTGGTGCAGGAAAGCGGCGATGCCCAGCGGGCCCTGCAGGTCGGGAGGGACGTCATGCGCGAGCTGGGACTGCGGCCCGCGCTTGCCACCACCCAGGTCGTCCCCCGGAAAATGCACGCCTATGGGCTCCATACCGTGGCGCAGTCCACCGCCACCGCGGGAAGGTTTGCCCAGGAGGTCTGGGACCTGCAGCGGCCGGAAATCCGCGAGGTGCGGGAGAAGCCCTACAAGCAGGGACAGGTGGGCTCGTCCGCCATGCCGCACAAGGCGGCCTTTGGAAACCCCATTAACGCGGAGAACATCATCGGCTTGCACCGCGCGGTGCGCGACATTGCAGCGGGCGAGATGGACAACATCCTCCTGCACCACGAGCGGGATCTTTCCAATTCCGGCAATGAGCGGGTGACCATCCCCGCCACCTACCTGCTCGCTGACGAGGCGCTTTGGCGCGCCGCGTCCATCGCCCGCTCCATGGAGGTGAACGAATCCATGGTCAGGCGGAATCTCGCCGCCGCGTCGGCATTCACCGCCACGGAGCCGCTGATGCTGGCGCTCACCGGGAAGGGGATGGCGCGCGAGGACGCCCACGCGCGGCTGCAGGAGGCCGCGCACAGGCTCTACCTGAACCCTGACATGGATCCGGTAGCGGCGTTCATTGCCGATCCGGAAATCTACGACCGGATGGGCGAAGGCGAGGTCAGGGGCATCATCGGCAGCCAGGCAGCCTACATCGGCGCTGCCCGGGAAATGACGGACGAGATCCTGGCGGTCGCGAGCGGCACCTTTCGTTGAAGGCGGCGTCGGGAACCGCATGACCTGCCGTATGTGTTTAGGCCCCGCGCCGCCAGCACCCTGCGGGGCCTTGGCCCGCAGATGAATGGCGGCAAGCACTTCTGAGCGCGGGGCCGGGGTCGCGGAGATGGATCGCCATCACGGGCGCAGAAATGCTGGCCGCCGCTGGACGCGTGCAGTCGGCATCAAACGCCCGCCGCTTTAGCGGCGGGTAGTTTACGTCATTACCCACTGCAGGTTCTCTTGCTTCTGATGTCATTTTACCCTCTTGGAAACCGATAGCATGCGTTGGGCAGCTACACACGTACGAGGGGCATTCCCGGAGAAAGCCGCACCGCAGGGCCCCTGGCGCCATGGGCGCGGCGCAAGGAACGAGGACCTTCCTGAAGCTGTTCCCCCCCTCCCGCCGCCATCCCGGGACGTTTCCAACAAAGGCTGGCGCCATGGCGGTGCCCGGAACGCCCATGGGTTGCAGGCTGCCTCGTACGCCATCTGCTGGTGCGCAGCGACGGTTTCTTGGGCAAAGCCCTGGCGCCATGCAACCTATATAAATCGCGCCTTTAATAGCAGGATCAGGAGACTATGCAACGTGCCGTTGTCCTCGCTGTCCTGGCGGTCGCGGCCGCCGCGCTCATCCTCATCCCCTTCCGTCCCACGGGGTTCGCCACTGCGCGGGACGCCCGCTCCTACACCACCCCCCTCTTCATCGTGGAGACGGTCCGCTACCCCGCATTCGCCACCGTCGAGGCCCCCGCGGGGGGCACGGTCCCCCTGGGCCTGAACACCGACCCCGGCAGCCTGGGGTTTGGCCTGCTGCCTGCGGGAGAGAGCGAGGGGACCCGCTCCCTGAACGTGGACAACACGAAGGCAGCCACCATCAAGGTCAAGCTGGAAGCCAGCGGACCCATCGCCTCCCGCCTGACCTTCGACCAGCGGGCCTTCATCCTCCCTCCGGGGGTCAAGATGACCGTCGCGGTGACCTTCCATGCCGCGGGCGCGAGCCCTGCCAATTTCTCCGGCGAGGTGGCGGTGGTGACCCTGGAGCCGCGCAACCCGCTGGCTGAGGCCATTCTCCCCTGGATGTGAGCGCATGCGCCTGGAACGATCTGCAGCGAACGGGATCGGCCACCTGACCCTGCAGGCCGGCCTGGCGGCTGCGGGCGCGGTCATCCTGCTCTCCGCCCTGGCGGCAGCAACCCTGGTCGAGGTCGAAGTGGCGACGGTCCTCCGCGGCGAGGTGAAAAACGTGAGCGAGTCCGTGGCCAGCGGCCTCTACCTCGCCACGGCAGAGCTCACCAACACCGGTAGCGTCGGCTACACCGCGAGGGCCCGCCTGGACCTCATCCGGGGGCAGGACATTGTCGCGACCGGCTGGTCCTCTCCTGCAGTTCTCCAGCCGGGGGAGCGCGCCGCCTTCACCCTCGGCTGGGCGCAGCCCAACGCCTCCGGGACCTTCATGGCCAGGCGCCGGTTCTATTTCGCCCAGGAGATACTCGAGGTCGGCGCGACGTCCCTGATCCTGGCCCCTGCGGAGCAGCGGGATGCGTTCAGCATCTCCGGCGTGCGGACGTATGACGACGTGATCCGCTTCGACCTCTGGGCGAGCGAGCCTGTGGAGGAGGTGTACGTCCTCCCGGGCAGCCCTCCCGGATGGATCGTCGAGCAGGTCCTCCTTCCGCTGGGGAGGAGCGCGGAAGTCCGCCTGCCCTACACCGCGGAGGTGTTCCGGGAGCAGAGCCTCCGGATCGTCATCGCCAGCGCCGACGGCGCGCTCCTCCACGCAGAGAACATCCCGCTCCGCCGGGAGGAGGGGGCGTCCCGCTTCGTGGGGATTTTGCTGGACACGCTGATGCGCGCCTGGCACGGGCTGTTCTGATTGGTCGAGATCGTTTCTGCTGGGGCCGCTGCAAAGCCAAGTTTCCAGCGTTGCACCCGCCTCCGGGGAGCGGCCCTTTTCCGGCTGTCATGACTGCCTTACCCCTGCCGCCCCATCGCTGGCTGGAGGGTAACGACAAGAAGTTTACGCCCCGCGCCGCCAGAATCCTGCGGGGCCTTGGCCCACGGATGAACGGCGGCGTCAAGGCCGGAAGCGGGGTCGTGGAGATGGATCGCCATCACGGCCGCAGGACTGACCACCACCGGGCGCGTCCAGCCGGCGCCAAACGCCCGCCGCTTTAGCGGCGGGTAGTCTACAACTCCTTAGTGGTAAAAGTGCCCTCTGACTGTTTTATATGGACAGTTAATAATTTATTTAATGAGAGAAGGCTGCATCGTCGTTTTGTCCGCCTTCTTTCTGATATTAAATCTCATTAATTTCGCTTACGCCACCAATGGGTGCGGGACTGGCGTTGAGTGTGGTTCCCTCCCAACAGACAACTGCGACGTAACTCAGAATACGGTCTTTAGCACCGGCTTCTATGATCTGAATTCCGGTATTGATATATGCGCATCGAATATCTCCTTGAACTGCAATTCGTCTGTGTTGAATGGTACCGGGGAGCTTAGTGCGTTTATTGGCATTCATGTAAAAAACCAGAGCAATATAACCATATGGAACTGCAACATACAGAACTACCAAATTGCCCTCCGGCTTGAAGGATCATCAAATGATAGGATATTAAACAACTCTATTTCCCAGAACACTCAAGGGATTGTATTGGCAGAAGGGGCACTGGGATTTTCTAATAACATCATCATTCAAAACAATAGGCTCTTGAATAATCGTTGTTTCCCATTAGCACCCATCTGTTCGAATATTGGAATACGCCTAAGTAATTCAGATAACAATACCATTATAAACAACAGCATTAAGTCTCAATATGCCGAGGGACCCACATCCGGGGGACGGAGTGATGGAATCGATGTAAGAAGATCATTAAATAACACGATAATGGATAACGTTATTCAAAATATTTCTCGAATAAATAGTCTGACTACTTCCTCTTCCGTCCGCTTAGGACCCCAGTCCCATGCCAATCTGATATTGAATAACACTATTTTAGACATAGGGAACTTTGGCATTGAAGTCATTGGCCCATCCTCGTTCAACGTTTTTTTTAATAACACAATTGTAAACACCTCTTACGGAGTGTATTTGAACTCAACGGAAAACAATACGGCGTACCACAACAATTTCATAAACAATTCTTTTAACTTAAAAGACAATGGATCGAATTTCTTTAACATTAGCGATGAGGGAAACTATTACAGCAACTACGATGAAGAAACCGAGGGTTGTTTTGACGAAAATGTCAATGGTATTTGTGATGCCAACCTTGGCAACGACCATTTCCCCTTCTGCAATCTCAACGGCTGGACCCTCGATTTCGATGTCCGCTCCCTCTCCGTCATCAACGCCACCGGCACGGAGCGGGTTTTCGAGTTCACCATCAACAACTATGCCAACCTCAGCCTCGCCAACGTGTCGTGGTCCCTCGAAACCGGCCAGGATATGAAGAACTCCACCCTGCCGGTTACCCTCACCCCCTACGAGCGACTCTTCGTGTACGTATACCACAATTACACCGCGAGCGGCACCTACATCGTCACCGCCTCGGCCCAGGGGAACGGCTTCAGGGACGTTGAGAGCATTGTGATAATTGTCTAGAAGGAGAAGAACATGCAGAGCGCAAAGCGAACCGGGGTGGCCATGCTCGCGCTTACGACCATTGTCGTCGCCCTCCTCACCTACTCTTTGGCATCCTCCCAGCCGAGCGGCCCTACAACCGCCTTCGGACCCAACTGGGACCGCACCTGTTCAGGCGCAGCGTGCACCGTAACGATATATCCCTTCCAGAAATACTATCAGGAAGGCGGCCAGTGGCAGGAAATCAACGAGGACTTCCAACCCTGCCCCTCGGCGGACTTCTGCGTCCCCGGCAACCTCTACCAAGCCAGCCTCGCCAACGGCAGCGTCTCCCTGTCATCAGGCACGCGCACCGCCGCCTTCAGGCTTCTCGCCGTGCGCTCTGGTGGGACAGAACTTACCCTCTCCTACTCCTCTGCAGGAGCGAACGCGAACCGAGTAGAGTATCGCAGCGTCCTGCCCGGAATGGACATCACTTTCTCCTACCTCTCCCGCGTCCTCAAGGAAGAGATCACCATTCATGCTCCCCTCTTCTCAACCTTCAGCGACGATCCTGTCTTCTCGTACCAGCTGGCAAACGAGGGGTTCTTCATCGAACCCCCCTGGATCTGCGACGCCGCGGGAGAGTGCCAGGATCTCGTTCCGACCATCGCGGGCGGCACCTACAGTTTTTCGGTCCCCCTCGCCTGGCTGAACAACGCATCCAGGGTATATCCCGTCATCATCGACCCCTCCGTATCCCTCGACAACCAGTCCGTGATTTTCCAAGGCTACGTCGCACGGAACCCGAACGTGAACCCGAACACGTACGTGAGGCAATCCGCCCAAAGCATCCGCGTCGGCCCCTTCCTGGGGGGCTTTCCCACCTCCCGCAAGATCTACCGCGGGGTCATCGAATGGAACGTCTCCTCCATCCCGGACGAGTCCCGGATCAATGCCATCATTCTCACCATCCGGGCCAACCAGGTCGCCAACTGCCCTGCAAACACCAACATCAGCTTCCAGGACATGGACCTCCAGATGGCCTCCTACCCCGACACCAACGCAGGGAACAACCTCTCCTTCATGGACATGGCCAATCTGTCCATCAGCCAACCGTTCAACTGGACGAACATCACGGCCATCCAGTTCTACAACATCACCATCCGCGGGGAAAAGCATCTCGAAGCAAGGCTGCCCGCCGACTGGTTCAGCACGGGCATGGCATCCCAGATTGAAAACGACTGCGCTGCAGGGGCGGCCACGAACGAAACGCGCTTCGACTCCCCAGCCGCCGACCCCGCGAACCGGCCCGTCCTCACCATCACGTACACCCCCCTCGCGAACGAGTCCGAGGGCAGGCGGGCCATCGAGGTCGGCATCAACGGCAGCAGCCTGGGCAGCCCGCGCATCCGGACCGACCAGCAGCTCTACGTCCTGGACCAGAACGCGCAACACGCCATGGGAACGTTCGACAAGTTCACCAAGAACGCCACCCAACGGTGGGCGTTCAACTACGTGACCGGGAACGAGAGCTTCACGAACATCTCCAGCCTCTTCCGCACGGTGAACATCTGGGAGAACCAGAGCCTGACGTTTGACGAGATCGCCACGCAGGTGGAGACGTTCATCAATTCAACGAAGGTGTGAGCATGCGTCCGAGACATTCTTTTATAGGCGAATGGGAGAGAAAGGGGCTAACGTCCGCCGCTTTCTTTGCATTTTTCGTGGGCTTCGTCTTCATCTACATAGCGTCATCGCAGTTCGCATTGGCGTCAAGTAATCCGCCTCAGCTCACTAGCCATTCGGTCACTCCCGAGCTTGGAGGCTGGGGAGAGACGTTCACCTTCCGGGTGACGGCCTCTGATGCTGATAATGATTCCATTACTGTTTATCTCTGGGTCAGGAAGCCGTACGAGCCCTTCTGGTCTCTTGTGGGAGAAAATAGCAGCTACCCCGGAGGAATGTGGACCGTGGAGTTCAAGAAATCCTCCTTTACCTCCAGTGACATAGGTCAGGTGTGGCAGTACAAGTTCAACGCCACGGACTCCACGGGCCTGGCCGCCGAGACATCGAACGGGAGCTTCACGGTCGAGGCGGATGATATCGAAGTCCAGCACGTACAGGGAAACAATTCAGTTGTGAACAGGGTGCAGGGGAACTACACGTCCCTCTCCACCCGGGTGCTGGACACCGACACAAACCGGTATATAGTATCGGGCTATGAGGGACGCCTCTGGGTATCCACTGACCACGGAGCCACCTTCGGCATAGAAGGCAATCCCACAACAGCCGCCTCGGGGTATCTGAATTATCCCTTTTTCAATCCGGATTGCCGTTATCACGTGGGACCCCAGTATTGGATTATGGGCCTGATCGATAACACCACGTACAAGGACACGAACTCCTCAATCTTTACCCTCACCATCACCACCGATCCCCTCAAGGGGAATGTCACCTCCCCGCACCGCAGGGGATACGTGGCCGGGCAGCAGGAGATCCTCTTCCGCGGCCGCCTTGCCGATGATTGCGGCCCTGTTGAAGGAGTTGCGGTCGTTTTCTCAGCGGAGCGCAGCGGCCAGGCATTCGCCTGCCCCCTCACCCTGGAGGAGGGAAACGGCTTCTATAATTGCACGGTCCCCGCCAGCATGACCGCTTCCTGGCCTACGGGCCTCTTCAATGCCAGCATGCTAGCGGGGAAGGTGTACTACACGGACGGCAAGGCCACCAAGGCAGATGCCTTCCGCATCTGCCCCCGCGCGACGGCCAATGGCACTTCTGGGGGAATTTCATGGCGAGCCAACAGTAGATGCCTTTATTGATTTATAGCGTAATGTCGGATGACATTCGGCTATCTCCTGCGACCATTATTGGACTGTCGTTGTCGCCTTTCGGGCCACGAGAAGGAGGAGAACCGAATATCTCCTGCGCGCACGTGAGAACATCGCCCGCGCCTACGGCGGCCCGGCAGTCTCCCCGGCTGGCTCCTCCTCCGGTTTCTTCTTCCGCTTCCGCGCGAGCAGGAGCAGCAGGACCATGACCAGGAACAGGAGCAGCCCCCCCAGCCCGCCCACCAGGAAACCAGGAAGGGCGATGGCCTCCTGGGGCAGCTGCAGCTCCGCGAGGAGCCGGACGGCCTCCCGGAGCTTGAGCCTGACCTCCCGCAGCTGCCGCCTGGCCTCTGCATAGTTTTCCAGCCCGTGCAGCCGCTTGGCCCGCTCCAGCTCCTCCCGGGCCTGGACGAGCACCTGCCTGACCTGGCCCACGTCCTTTCCCAGCAGCTCCTGGAGGTCTGCTTCGCCCTCCAGCCGGAGGAGGAGGTATTCGTAGTTCCGTATGGTGTCGCCGATATCATCCTCGGCAAGCGAGGGGGCGACCACCACTTCGATCTCCCCGCTCTCGGCGGTTTCGTCTGCGGTGACGGTGAAGGCCAGGCGGTATTTCCCCTCCGCAAGAGTGGCGGGGATGTCCAGGGACAGCAGGAAGACCCCTGTCCCCCCGGGCGGGAGGAAGGGGATGACCTCTGGGTCGACCAGGAAGGGGAAGCCGTTGGAGCGGCCGAGCAGCCGCGTGAAGGAGAGCGCAGTCTGGCCGGTGTTGCGCACGCGGACCATGGCCATCGCGGACTGCCCGGGAGCGACCCGCAGGGGGGTGATGTATTCGAGGGACATGCCGGGCAGCTGGTCCTCGAAGTCGGGGAGCTGGGTCGATCCCCCGGATCCTCCTCCCCCGCCCCCTCCCCCGCCGCTGCCAGCCGACCCCCCGCC
>JACQOD010000096.1 GCA_016202725.1 Candidatus Aenigmatarchaeota archaeon
CCAACAATGCGGGAACAATGAAATCAGCACCAAGAGCACCTGCGGTGGTCAATGAGCTAAACACATACGACAGTTTATTCTGTGGCAACACCTAAGAGCCCGTACGAAAACTCATACGCTTCTCAGAAGGGGAGTGGAGAACCAGCTCAGCACTGTTGCGCACGCGGGTCGTCTCCGCCAGCAGAGTATTCGTATAGGCTCTAAAGGGAGCGCTGCCGCTGGGGGAGAGAAAGAAGGGAAACCCCCTTCAGAACCGGCGGGCGAACCGCCTGCTCCCGTGACGTCGGGGAGGGCCCCGGAACCCGCCACGGAAAGGCCGGTCGAGCCCGCCTTCCCGGTCCATCAGGCGGGGATTGAAGGGAATGCGGGGGTATTCGCCTGCTTCTTCCCGGTCAATGTCCCGCACGCTGGTCACGCGGCGGAAGTTCAGGTAGTCGGTGGGGCTGATGAGGGAGACGGCCATCCCCTTCTCCCCGGCGCGGGCCGTGCGGCCCACGCGGTGGGTGTAGTCATCTGCTTCCTCGGGGGCGTTGTAGTTGTAGATGTGGGTCACGCCCTTGATGTCCAGCCCCCTTGCCGCCACGTCAGTGGCGACCAGGACCAGGGTCTTGCCCTGGTGGAACTCCGCCAGGACCTGCTCTCGCCGGCCCTGGGTCAGCCCGCCATGCAGGGCCTTCGCCGTGATCCCCTGGCGGTGCAGGTTGTTCGCGACCAGGTCCACGGTAGACCGCTTGCCGCAGAACACCATGCTCCGCGGAGGGCGGTGGGTGCGGAGGAGGTGCACCAGCAACGAGAACTTCTCGTTGTCGAGGCAGTCCAGGTAGCTCTCCTTCAGGAGGGAGGAGTCCACGAACTGGCGCGTGCTGACCTCCGCAGGCTCCCGCAGGTAGCGGAGGCTGATGTCCCTGACCTCCCAGGGCATGGTGGCCGAGAACAGCATGGTCTGCCGTTCCCTGGGCACCTGCTTCAGGATGGTCTCCACGTCCTCGATGAAGCCCATCTCCAGCATGCGATCAGCCTCGTCCAGCACCACGTGGGTGATCTTCTGGAGGCGGGCGTTCCCCTGGCGCAGGTGGTCGAGCATCCTGCCAGGAGTGGCCACGATGACCTCCGCTTGCCGGAGGCCGTGGACCTGGGGCTCGAAGCCCACTCCCCCATACACGGTCACGACGCCGAAGCGCCCGCCGCCGATCTTCTCGAATTCCTCGCTGACCTGCTTGGCGAGCTCGCGCGTGGGCGTGAGGACCAGGGCCTGGGGGCCCTGCCCCTTCTGGATCTTCTCCAGGATGGGGATGGCGAAGGCCATGGTCTTGCCGGACCCTGTCTCGCTCTGGGCGATGATGTCCTTCCCCTGCTTCAGGAGCGGGATCGTCTGCTCCTGGATGGCGGTGGGCTGGGTGAACCCCCGCTGTTCGATGGTCGACAGCAGCGCGCTGTCAATACCCATGTCTTTGAATTCCATTGTAGCTCCTTGTGCAGTCCTACTGCAGTTCTTCACGAAATGCAAAAAAGTGCATAGAATCAGCGACCCGAAAGGGTGTCCGACGCTATGGCCCCGCAGGGCGTCACTTTTCCATTTCTAACCAGGGATGGGATCCTGGCTATATAAAGGTTTTCCGGTGCTGGGCCCCCCGTTTTTCCCGCACATCCGCGCCATTGCTTCACTCCTTTCCTTTTCGACCTGCGCAATGGATTTTTCGTACATGTTTAGCTCATTGACCACCGCAGGCGCTCTTGGTGCTGATTCCATTGTTCCCTCTTTTTTGGAAACCGATAGCATGCGTTGTGCAGCTAAACGCGTACGATTTTCCGGCGAGAAAATATCCCCGCCCTTCTCCCCGCAGGGGGTGCTTCCAGGATGGCTGCCATCCGTTCCTGCAGCCGCCGGGGTGCGCGGCCTGGGAGGGATGGCGCCGGGATGCCATCTCCGGCTCTTCGCCAGCCCCGGGATGCACTCCTTATTTGAGCCGGATGGCTTCCATGGGACGGGGGGCGAGGGTTTCGATGTTGAAGACGTGGTGGAGATCCCTGGCAAGCTCCTGACACTTCCGGGCTTCCCCGTGGACCGTGACGATCCGCTCGGGCCGGGAGGACAGGTGGCGGACGAAGTTCATGAGCTCATTGCGGCCGCAGTGGCCGGTCATGCCATGGACCGTGTCCACTTCCAGGTCAATCTTGAGCCCCTTGGTCTTGCCGTCCGGCCCGGTCATGGGGATCTCGCGCCAGCCCTTCTGTATGCGGGACCCGAGGGTCGCGGGATGCTGCCAGCCCACGAAGACCAGGGAATTCTTGGGGTTGGGGGCGAGGCCCTTGAGGTATTCGATGGCGGGCCCGCCGATGAGCATGCCAGAGGTGGCGACCACCACGCCCGGCTCTGCGGAGTCGATGACCGCGTCGCGCTCCTTGGGGGCGACGTTGCGGAAGATCTCGTTGGTGAAGGGGTTCTTCCCGTAGCGGAAGATGTTGCGCTGCATGGCCTGCGAGAGGAATTCAGGGTAGGCGGTATGGATCGCGGTGGCGTCCCAGATCATCCCCTCCATCCAGACCGGGTGCTGGAAGTTGTTGGCCTCCAGGATGGCCATGACCTCCTGGCCCCTGCCGACGGCGAAGGAGGGGATGAGGGCCTTGCCCCCCCGCTCCACGGTCCGGTTGACCATGTCCATGAGGCTCTTCTCCACGTCCTGGCGCGGGGGGAGGACGTCATTGGACGCCCCGTAGGTGGACTCCATGATCAGCGTCTCGACCCGCTGGAAGTCGGTCCAGGCGGGGTCGAAGAGCCTGGTGGGGCCGTACTTCAAGTCGCCCGTGTTGTGCAGGAACAGGAATCCGCTTCCTCCCGTGAAATTCTCATATCCCTCGACAGAAAAGTCATACACATATTTCCCCGTGGGCTTGACCTTGCGTATCTCCTTCACGCGGTCAAACACGAAATCGGACTCGAGGAGGAGCGTATCAGGAACGTCCATCTCCTCCAATTGGGGAATGCCGCAGGTCAGCGAAGTATTCCAGGGCGTCCTCGAGATGATGTCCTGCCCCGAGACGGACAGAGCGCGAAGCGGGATTCTGCGGTCGAAGCTCTGCTTTCTGCCTGTCCGCTGATGGCTGGCGAGGTATGCGTCTAAGGCAGAAGCACTCTTGTTCATCATCCCCACCTGCCCATGGAAGGCCTTGATGTGGTCATACCCATAGAACGCAACGGTGTGCATGTCCGACACCTTGTTATAGAGATAGCGAGGAACAATACCAAAATGAAGGAGGAGGAAGCCGATATCCTGCATGAGGTGAGGGCTCTTACTGGTCGCGCTGATCTCATTCCCCTTTGATCGGACCCTGATGGTTCCGTCCCCCGAGAAATATCCTTTCAGGAACTGGGCGGCGACGTCCTTTCCTGCAAACAACAATTGAGGCGGGACTCGTTTTTGCCTTGCCTTTCTGCCGCACTGCAGCACATCCTCCAGGAGGATCCTTAATGGCTTAGAGTAAAACAAGACCACGTCATCCTTCTTCCTGAGGTCCCCCTCTATGCCGAACAGGTCTCGGATAATCTTTTGCGCGTCTTCCAGGATGGATAGGTTGGTGTTCGTTATCTGAATGGTGTTCTGCTTCACCCGGACCGATCCTTCAGCCACGAAGTATCCCAGGAACCGCGCAAACTCTTTCGTGAGATGGAAGTGGGAGGGAAGACTGTGGCCCACTCGCGGATGATCGTGCACCCCGAGGGCGGAGAAGACCTTGGAGACGGTCGCTACGCGATGGCCGTATTTCTTCGCGATGCCCGTCTTGTACATCCCTCCTTCGAAGAAATCCCGCAGCCAGGACATCACTTCCCGTTTGCTGGAGGACAGGCGGAGCTTCGCCAGTTTCTTCTCGTACGATAGCAGAAGACGGTCGAGGAGCTGGTGATCGTTCACGTGGATGCGCACTTTATCTTTGTACGCGAATAGGTCCAGCACGCGCTTTCCGGGCGATTCGGGGAGCTGTCTTGGTCCAAGGATGTAGTCCCCCCTCCCCAGCTCGCCCACCTTGACTGCCTGCACCCGTCCTCCCTGGGCGGTGAAGACGCTATGGGACCTCGTCACCATCGCCTTCTTGCCGCTCTCCGTGCATATTTCATAGAGTTCCTCGGTGATCGGATGCCGGACAAAACGGGTAATGTCCTTCACTTCTGTCCTGAAGGTGCGGGGATTGAAGGCGATCGTCTTCAGGCCGTCCACGTTAGGCATGTCCTCAACCGGTCCGCGTCTCTCAACCAAGGCGGGGTGAGCAGAGAACGCGCGGTCAATGATCTTTCCTATGGGCTGAAAATGGACACTGTCTTCGGCGTCAAGAACGGTCACTGGCGTTGATCCGTCAAGGGAGTATAAAATGTTGTGGAGGCCGTCCCCGATGTGCAGATGGACCAGCGAGCTGCCGAGGAGATGGCCCGCGGGCTGGAGGGTGAGCCGGATGTCGGGGGTGATGTCCGAGACCTCCCCGTAGTTGAGGGCGACGGAGTGCTTGACCATCTTCTCCACGGCCTTCTTCGGATAGGGGGGGTTGATCCCGTTCTTCTGGCAGATGTCGATGTAGTCCAGGCAGAGCATGACGATCGTGTCCCGGGTCGGGGCGGTGCAGTACAAGGGACCCGTGAACCCCTGCTCGTAGAGGAAGGGGATGAGGGCGCCGTGGTCGATGTGGGAATGGGACAGGATCACTGCATCCAGGTTGTCGATGTTGTACTCCGGCGCGTTGAACAGCGGGAATTCCCCGTTCCCCGGGGTGATGCCGCAGTCCAGCAGGACGTTGGAATACCTGGTTTGGACCAGGAAGCTGCTCCTGCCGACCTGGCGGGCGGCGCCCAGGCAGGAGACCCGGACCCAGTTCTCGCCCTTGTCCAGCTCGGTGTTGATGCGCTGGCCGATCTTGTTGAGGAACTTCTTGCGGTAGTCGATCTCGGTGTGGAGGAGGTTCCGCACCGCCCGGACGACCGAGGACTTCATGGCGGGGGCGCGCTCGATCTTGGGCAGCCAGCAGGTCTTGTTGCGGATGTCCCGGAAGGTCTCCCCGCCCTTGCCAATGACCAATCCCGGTTTGGCGCACTCGATGATCACCTTGCCCAGCTCGGGCTCGAAGTAGATCTCCTGGATCCCCGCTTCGGCGGGGATGGTCTTCTGGATGTAGTCCTTGGCGGTCTCGGGGTCCTGCGTGATCGAAAGATCGGGCCGGAGCTCGACCCGCTTCTTGATCTCGCGGACGATCGCCTTGATCGTGTCCTCGCCGTTCTGGAAGAACTCCTTGTTCTTCGTGTAGAGCACGATCTCCGAAGCTTCAAACTTCACTTCGGAGATATCTGCATGCGCAGGGAGCTTGCTTTCCAGCTCTTTCAGGATCGTTGCCATAGCGTGATCAGCCCTTCGGAACCCCGGGCACTGCAGCCAACGGGGAAATCTCGGAAGGAACCGGGGGTAAGCAGAAGGGATTACGATTTGAGGAGGCGCCTGACCTCGTCGGGGGCAATCCGGCGGAAGCCCTTGACGTCCATGACGGCCAGGTCAATGCCGTCCCCGCCAGAGGCGATGTCCCGCTTGGTGGCTGCGTTGATGGCGTCCGCGACAAGCTTCTTCCCGGTCTCCAGGTCCATGCCCTTCTTGTAATCGTGCTCCAGCACCCCGAACGCCATGGGGCTGCCCGAACCCGAGGAATAGAATTCCTGCTCCTCGATCACCGAGCCGTCCGCGGCCAGGGAGTAGAGCCTGGGAGCGGTGTCGTAGCCCCCGACGACGAGCTGGACGTAGTAGGGGTAATACCTCCTGCCGTAGAGGATGTTGGCGATGAGCTGGGAGGCTGCATGGACAGAGATGCGGCGGTCTTCCTTGAGCTTGAAGAGCCTGAGTTCGGCCTTGATGTAGCGCTCGAGCGCGAGGGCGTCGCCCACCAGGCCGGCGATCGTCATGCCGACGTGGTCGTCGAGCTGCTTGATCTTCTCGGTGGACTTGCTGGCGACGAGGTAGCCCATCGTGGCCTTGCGGTCCGCGCCCAGGACGACGGCGTTCGCGCATACCAGGCCGACGGTCGTCGTGCCGGTTTCCACTTGTTTTCGAAGCTCTTGGGTATCCATAGGGGATCACGGTTCAGAACGGAACTGTGTATTACTGGGAGCCGCCCTTTATAAAGGTTCCCCCGGGGGAAGTTATCCCCGGTGGGTGAAGCGCATCCGGACCGCGCGCACCTGTCCATCCGGCCGCACCTCCATCTCGTACGGCGGGTCGTCCGGACCCAAAGTAGCAACCACCTCCGCCTCGTCGAGGGGATAGACGATGCGGACGCCGCCGCGGGTTTCGCCGGCCCCCTCGCGGGAGCGATAGATGCGCGAACACTCTCCCTCGCACGCAAACAGGTAGACGTCCCGCCCCTGGGCGGCATTGTCGGGCAGGGGCCCGGGAGGATCATGCGGGGCTAGCGATGCATGGGCATCCATGGCAGTTCTCCTCTTCGGCATTCGACATGGAGGCGGTCCATACAGGCAATCGTCGCGATGATTGAAAAGGCGTACGTGTTTAGCTGCCAAACACATGCTACCGGTTTCCAAAAAGGGGAAAAATGAAATCAGAAGCAAGAGAACCTGCGGTGTGCAATGAGCTAAACACATACGAAAAAGCTATGCTTCGCCCTGTTCTGGAGCTGGCTCGGCAGGAGCGGGACTCGCCGGGTCCTTGGGGAGCTTCTTGATGCCCTTCAGGATGGTGGACAAATCCAGGTTGTATTTCCCCTCTGCCGTGCGGATGACGAGCGGCTTCTGGCTGAACAGGTTGGTCACGTCGATCTTGTACTTCCCCGGGGAGACCACCCTGATGGCCTCAATGTCCAGGATGACGGTCTCTTCCTCAGAGCCGGCGATCTCGCGGACGTCCTGCTCGATCTCCTGGATCTCCGCCTTGGTGATCTGCTCCACCTCCTTTTCCAGGGCGGCGAGGGCCTCCTGGCGGACGTAGAAGAAGAACTTCGAGCCGCAGGCGTCGCATCCGGAGAGGAGGTAGGGGGCGTCGTCCCCGTGGATCTTCCCGCAGTTGGTGCACTTGTTGGGCATACCCCTCCTTGGGGAGCGGGTTTTTATGCGCGCAGGGCGGCGGCCGCGGGAGCCGGCGGGTACGTGTGCAGCTGGTGAGGGGCTTATTGGCGATGCATGCTGGGGGCGGTCCTGTCAAAACTGGGAACGCCGCGACAGACAAGGCGCGTCCGAGCAAAACACATACGCCAGCGGGATGTGCCTGGGATGCATGCGGAGCCGCCAAACGGATGCTGTCGGTTTCCAAAGGGAGACAAAGGAATCAGAACAAGCGAGCCTGCGGTGTGCAATGAGCTTCACCCGCTGCCTGGCGAGGGCCTGGATGTTCACTATAATGAGCAAAATGACCTCTTTTTGCTCAGTATACTGATCATCTTTATAAGGAGGCGCGCCTAAAAACTGCTATGATCGCCAAAAGCCTTTTGGAAACCGTGGTGCGAGACCAGCGCCAGGAATTCGCTGCTCTAGGAAAGACGGTTTCCCGAACCATGCTGCACAGCATGCTCGCCTACCGGGGCACTGCCGCCTGCGTGGTGAAAGGGGTTCGCCGCTGCGGAAAGAGCACCCTGCTCCAGCAGCTCATGGCCGCGAAATACCCTGATGATTTCTATTACGTCAACTTCGATGACGAACGGGTGGCCGACTTCACGAAGGAAGATTTCCAGCCGCTCATGGAAACATTGCTCGAGGCGTTCGGGAAGAAGACCGTCATCTTCTTCGATGAGATCCAGAACGTCCGGGGATGGGAACTGTTCGTGAACCGGCTGCTGCGGGAAGGCAACCGGGTGTTCCTCACCGGTTCCAACGCCCACCTGCTCAGCAGAGAACTGGGGACCCACCTGACAGGGAGGCATGTGGACGTCGAACTCTTTCCCTTCTCCTTCGCCGAATTCCTCCGGGCGCGCGGCGATGAGCCTCGGCCTCCCTGGTCTACTGCTGAGCGCGTGCGGCTCAAGAAGGCGCTGCTGGACTACCTGGACAGGGGGGGGATGCCGGAGGCCGTGGTGATGGAAAACGACCAGCTCGCTGCGCAGTTGCTGCAGGACATCATGCAGAAGGACATCCTGGGGAGGGTGAGCATCCGCAAGCCTGCGGAGATGCGATCAGTCCTGCGATTCCTGATCGCGAACGCGGGCAATCCCGCGACCGTTCGCTCGCTTATGAACAATTTCGGCATCCGGAGCGCGAATACCCTGCAGAAGTACATTGCATGCGCGGAGGACAGCTATCTCGTCTTCACCGTGCGGCGGTTCGATCGGAAGATCAAGCGGCTCGATAGGAGCCCGCGGAAGGTGTACTGCATCGACACGGGCATGGTCTTCCGCATCAGTCCGGGAGTGACCGAGCGGCGGGATGCGCTGCTGGAGAATGCGGTTGCAGTGCACCTGAAGCGGCTGGGAAAAGAGGCCTACTACTACCGGGGAGGGGGGGAGACGGACTTTGTCCTGCCGCGGGACCGGCTTGCCCTGCAGGTGTGCACGGAAGTCACTGCCCGCAACAAGGAGCGGGAACTGCGCGGGTTGCGGGAAGGCATGCGGGCGATAAAGGCCACGCGGGGCCTCATCCTGACCCTGGACCAGGAGGAAACGCGGGGAAAGGTCCGGATGCTGCCGGTGTGGCGGTGGCTCCTCGAGCAGGAGGGACCGCAGGGAAAGGGGAGGCGTCCAGGAAAGCGGCGGACGCCGCAACCGGGCCGTGCGTAGGGGCGCCGTCGCGGGAAACGGGGAATGCCCGGGGATCCATGGCGTTTTCCGCGCCTGCCGGCCAGGATCGCCCACCCAAAGGTTCTTTAAGGCTGCTTCCCTCTAGGAGTATGGGCCTCGCCTGCACGATCTTAAGTCACCAGTGGAAGGAGCAGGGCCCCCCCGAGACCCTGGGGGAAGGGCGGTTCCAGCAGACCTACGGGTGCCAGCGCTGCAAGCAGGAGAAGAAGGTGCAGTGGTAGGGCCTACGTGTGCAGCTTTTTCTTAGGCTCCATGGACGCCTTGATCAGCGTGAATTCCAGGTCCCGCAGCCGCTCAACCACCGGATTCGCGTCGTCCAGCACGTACAGCGTTGCGCGGCCAATGGTGCGGGTGGGTTTGACCAGCCCGAAACGCTCGATGCGATCCCAGATGCGAAAGAACGTATTGCGAGAAACCCCTGTTTCGCGTATAATCTCTTGTTTAGAGGCATCGTAGGGCCGCTTCTCGAGGAGGTAGTCAACCACTCTCGTGAGCGGTTGCGCCCCCAACAACTCCAATAACAGCGATTCTTGCGCCATAGGTATCAATTCCCTCACTTGCTACGCCATTGAGTTATACTTGAAATACTATGGGTATAGGAGTATTTAAATGGGTGCGTTCAAAGTCTCCAATAGATACGATGCCCACTCTGACCGACGAAGAGATCCGCGGAAAGATCATCTACAACATCAAGCGCAAGCGGGAGCAATACATCAATGTCCGGAACGCAGTGAAAGGATTTCCTCCTGAGATGTTCAAGGAGGTCTCCCAGGTACTCAGGGATATGCTGAAAGAAGGGCTTCTCCTCCCCTTCAAGAAAGGGCAATGCGTAGGCGTCAATATGGCGGCTCGCGAGGAGGTTCTCCGGCTGATTGAGGTGCACCTCCAGAAGCGCTATCCTGATCACTGAGGGCCAGGAGTTCCCCGGGCGTTCTTCGTGATCCGGGGCCAAACCCCTCTTTCCCCTGCAACTGCCGGCGAGATCACCCGGGGCCCTTCTTCCCCGCGATCAGCCATTTCCACAGGGGGACAAATCGCACGCCTACGCCGCCAACCCGCTCGCGGCCTTCATAGTCCTTGGTGATGATCAGGCCGCTCCTGAGACCGGTTTCCCTGGCGCAGGCGGCGAGCCCGCGCAGTTCTCGATCGCGCGCCCCGTCCGTGAGGTCGTACACCACTTGTATGAGGGTCGCGGCCTCCAGGCCGCGGCGCACCACAAAGTCCACCTCCGCGCCGCCCGCGTTCTTCCAATAGGTGATCTCCTCGCCTCCATGCGCTCTTCTTCTGAGTTCCAGAAAGACGGCGTTCTCATAGAGCCTGCCCCAGTTCAGCCTGCCGCCGACGGCGCGCATGAAGCCGGTATCTCCTGCATATGCCTTTCGCGGGTACTGCGCCCGGTCCTTGACCTTGGCCGAGTAGATGGGGACAAAGAAGAACAGATATCCGTCTTGGGAGCATCGCTCCATGTTGAGGATGCGCTGTTTCCCGATCTTGTGGCCCAGGCTCTTGAAGAAGTTCAGGCATTTCGAGGCTGAAAAGTAGGGCGCCTCCAGCGCGTACTTTCCAAAGAGTTCCACCGTCGACACACTCGCTTTCGTGATATCCGCGATGTCCAGGCCCAGGATGTCCTTGAAGTAGGTTCCGAGCAAGCGGATCTTTTCCAGGGGGTCCTGGAACAGCACGACCTCGGGAAAGCCGCCAAATTCGATATATTCCGCGAGGGCTTTTTCTGCCCGGCCTCTGCCTGCCGTCGTATCCTCTATCTGCATGCCCTTGAACTCGAGGAACTCGCTGAAGGAGAGCGGGAACAGCTCATAGGAAAACATCCTCCCCCGCAGTGGCTTGGCTGGTATGGATAACCCCCTGCGCGAGGAGCTCGTTATGAGCTTGAGCTTCCCTTGCAGCATCTCATGGTTCCTCGCCAGCCAGCCCTCCCAGCCTGTCGCGCTGGTCACTTCGTCCAGAAGGAGGAATCCCTCGTCCCCGAACCATTTCAGGACCGCGTCGAACACATCGGGAATTCCCTTCACCCTGCTGTCTTCCATGCTGACATAGGCCGCCCGCTTCCCTTCCTTGGCCATCCGCTGGCGCAGGAGCAGCAACACGCTCGTTTTTCCGCAGCGCCGCACTCCCGTTATCGCGACCACCTTCAGCGCTGACGCCGATGCTATGTCGGCAAGATTCAGGTCCCTGGGCTTGAGGATCTTGCGCTGTGCATACGCGTCCCATTCCCCGAATACCTGCTCTGGCGTGGCCATATATTGTTTTCTGTGAGAACGATATATAAGCTTTTCTGTTTTCTACGGGAACGATAAGGGGGAGATGACCGCGCCCCCGGGCTACATGTAGACGAGCAGCTCCTGCGGGTTCTTCTTGATCTTCCTCACCAGCGAGGCGGGCCCGATGATCGTGAAGCCCCTTTTCTTGCCCGTCAGGGCTTCGGCCAGGGCTCCCCGCAGGCGGGCCAGGCCCGTGGCGTCCACCGGGTCCAGGGAGGACAACTCGATGCCGGAGAATTTCTCGTCCAGCCGCTCCATGGTGTCCTTGATCAGGTCTGCCTCCTCCCCGGGAGTGAGCTTGGCGTCGATGAGGACGATGCTGTCTGCCTGGAGGGCGCGGAAGACGCGCTTGCTGTCCTGCTTCACGCTCTCGTAGGTGAGGAACTTGATCTTGATCATGGACGCACCCCGCTCTGCCCGCTGGCGCCGGGGCTGGCTGCAGGGGCGCCCCGCATTTCCGCCATCACAGCGCCTCCACGACCGCCTGGTAGAGGTGGTCCATGTTGCTGCCCGCGAGGGCTGAGACCCCCACGGTCTTGTAGCTGTGGAAGGCGTCCTGGACCTTCCTGACGTGGTGGTCGCCCAGGTCCATCTTGTTCGCCACGATCAGGAAGGGGATGCCCCGCGCATCCAGGTTGCCGAGGATCGTGAGGTTCACCTGCGTGAGCGGGTCCTTGGTGGCGTCCACGACCACCAGGACCATGTCCATGTCGTCCAGCCACTTGATGGCCTCGATGATGCCCTTGGTGGCCTCGCGGGCCCGCTGCTTCGCGGCCTTCCTGGACAGGCCGTGCTTCAGGAAGTCCTCGTAGTCGATCCGGGTCGCGATGCCCGGGGTGTCGACCAGGTTGAACTTCAGGGACTTGTTCCTGGCCTTGATGGTGACCTTTTCCTTCATCTGGATCGTGCGGGTTTCGTGGGGGATGACCGAGGCCTTGCCCATCTCCTCGCCCATCCAGTCCAGGCAGATCTTGTTCGCCAGCGTGGTCTTGCCTGAATTGACCGGGCCATACAAGCCTATTTTCACCTCGCCGCGCGAGCGGAAGATGGAGGAAAGGCGGCGGAAGAAGGCGGCGAAGCTGAAGCGTCCCATCGGATGACCTGCTCCACTATGGGCGCCCAGAAATAAAAGCTTGCGCGCCGTGGGGAGGGGGGTAAACAGGCAGTCGCCGCGCTACCGGCGCGCGAAGAGGTCCAGTTCGTCTGCGCTGTCCAGCTTTGTCAGGTCCGCACGCAACCGCTCCTCGTACCGCCTGACCGAGACTGCGGCGGCTTTGGCGTCACCCCCGCAATCAAGCGACCACTGGCGCCGTAGGGCCCGTGCGAAGGTGCGGCTAGGATGGAGGAGCGGAACCCCTTCCTCCCGGGCCCACGTGCGGTAGCCGGTAAAGGACAAGAATCGCAGGAATTGGACGGTTTCCAAGGCGTCCTGTTCGGCACCTCTCCATGCAAGAGGGAAGGCGGCCTTCGCTTTCTCGTACAGGTCTCTGAACGTCCGCTCAAGGTAGGCCAAGGCGAACAAATAGGAGGGTTTCCCACCATCACCAACATCGTACAGATCCTTTACCTCCTGCTCGAGGGTGGTCCAAGCGTCTTTTGGGGCGGGGCCGTCGGTATAAGTGCTGAGGCGCTCGTCCACGGCCTGCCGGATTCCCTTCATTTCCCGCTGAAGGGCTTCTTGGCGGCACTGCTCCAACCGTTGCGGGTTTTTCTGCCGGAACGGCGCCTCAATGAGGAGGTAGCCAAAATCCAGCACCGCGCCGGGGCGATTCCGTCCTTGCTCGCGCTCCGCCGCGTCCAGGTAGGGCGGCTCGGCCGTGGTGGCGCGGTCCACCACGTCCAGGGTCCACCCGGGCAGTGCCTGCGGCAGTTCGGCCTCGACGAACGCGTTGAGTTGTCCGTACGGGCTGACTAAGTGGCCGACAGGAAATAATGGGACTAATGGGCCCATGCCCGAACCAGTAAAGCCGGTTGGGTGTACGTGTTTAGCTGCCAAACGCATGCTATCGGTTTCCAACAATGCGGGAAAAATGAAATCAGCACCAAGAAAGCCCGCGGTGTGCAATGAGCTAAACACATACGGTTGGGTTAATGTATGACGATCCCTAACACCGCTCGGTAGTCCTCCACCTGCTGGTCCGCGGCCAGTCGGCGGGGTTTCGCCCGTTCCGGCCGCAGTTCCAGGGAGGATCGGGAGACATCCATGGGCTCTTGTTTCCGTCCCGTCTTTAAAAAACCGCACCAGTCGCCGCTCCTTTTTCATGTGCCGGGGCAGCCGTGTCCGGATGCGTCTTTATTAGCCCCGCTCCCAACTATAACGCAAGTCTGCAGGGAATAACGCAAGTCTGAGGGACATGGTCCTGTACAAGCGCAAGCCGGAAATGGAGTCCTCCTGGAAAGGGGGGGAGTACAAGCAGACGGACATCGAGGAGTTGTATGAGCTGCCTGAATTTGAGCAGCGCTCCCCGAAGAAGGAGGAGCGCCCTGAGCGCGAGGAGCGCGTCGTTCGCGAGGTCGTCATCCACAAGCAGGCGACCCCCCGCCTGGATGACCAGCCGTTCTCCACGCTGCAGCTGCTGGGTCCCGAGGTCATCGGCAGCCTGTTCGACCGCGTGCGCTTCCTGGGAGAGCGGATCAAGGAATTGAGCGAAGCGGTCAAGCTCCGGGACAAGATCCACCAGGAGATGATGGCGGACATCGACGTGGACATCAAGGAGAAAACCGTCATGGAGAGCCGCCTGGCAGATGTCAACGAAAAGCGCAACTTCAAGATGGACATCTCCATGCTCCGCAAGGAGAAGCGCCGGGAGAACGTGGAGTTCTGGAAGGATTTGGTCGAGGTCAGGGAGCAGCTGCGCGAGAACCTCGAGCTGTACCAGACCGAGAAGAAGATCCTCGCGATCTTCAAGGACCTGGGCGGCACGGAGGGTGAAAAGGCATGAAACGGCAAGGACCGGCAGGGCGGGGCATCGCCGACCCCGCGGGGCCTGCAGCCCGAGGTGAGCAGGCATGATGGAGTCGATGGAGCGCCTGGTCGTCTACGAGATCAAGCGCCTGGCCCCGGTCCTGGGGAGGGTGAACGCTGCGCGCCTGTCGCGGGCCTACCTGCTCGCGGACGAGGACACCAAGAAGCGCATCTTCGAGCTGCTGGACGCCATCAAGGCTGCCGTCTACGCGGATCCTGACCTCAAGGATTCCGTCCTCAGGGAGCCGCCCACTCCCCAGGAGAGCCAGGGGGACATCCGGATCGGCAACGTCCTCTACGGGAGGAAGAGACTCCACCCCTACAGCCTCCCCAAGGCCTCGCTGCTCATGCACCTGGGCATCTTCGGCTCCTCCGGGTACGGGAAGACCAACCTGGCCTACACGCTCGTGGACCAGGTGTCCCGGTCCGGGACCCCGGTGATCATCTTCGATTTCTCCAAACGGAACTACCGCGACCTCCTGGCAGGCCCCCTCCGGGAGCGCATCCAGCTCTACACCCTGGGCCGGAATGCCGCCCCCCTCCGGTTCAACCCCCTGCTTCCCCCTCCGGGGATCCAGCTGTCGCAGTGGATGAAGGAGTTCTCCAGCATCTTCGACCACGCCTACTGGCTCCTCGGCGGAGGGAGGAACATCATCCTGAAGGCGCTGGACAACGTCTACCTGGAGAACAAGCGCCCCCGCCTCCAGCACTTGCGGTCCTGGCTGGATGAATACGGGGCCTCCTCGCTCCCGGCGAGGGAGCGGAACTGGCTGGCGACCGCGGAGCGGCCCCTCGATTCCCTGTGCTTCAAGGAGATCGGGGAGATCTTCGACGTGGACGAGGGCGTCCTCCCCTCGGAGTTCTTCCGGCCAGGACAGGTCACCATCCTGGAGCTGGACGCCCTCGACGTGAATGACAAGACCTTCTTCATCGAGATCCTGCTGCAGTGGATGCGGGACTGGCTGCTCGTGAACGGGAAAAGGGAGCAGTTGCAGGCCCTGATCATCCTGGAAGAGGCCCACCACGTCCTCAACCGGGAGAAAAGCAGGAAGCTGGGCAGCGAGACCGTCATGGAGCTCATCTTCCGCGAAGTGAGGGAGCTGGGGATGGGGATCGTCTACATCGACCAGCACCCCTCCCTGGTTTCCTACCCCGCCCTGGGCAACACCAGCACGCACGTCTACATGAACCTCGGGCTGGACACCAGGCAGGCCTCGGACATCGACGACGCGGCGAAGCTGCTCGGGATCGAGGACGACGAGCAGCCCTACGTCCGCCGCCTCCCGATAGGGCACGGGTTCTTCTTGGCGCGCATGCGCCTGCACGATACCTTCCTCATCGAATTCCCCAAGTACCCCCTGGTGAAGGGGACCATCCAGGACGAGGACGTGACCGCGCACATGCGCCGGGGCCTGGAAGGGGCGCCTCCGCCCCCGCTGGAGAAGAAGGAACTGGGCGAGCAGGAGCTCAAGGTCCTCCAGGCCATCGGGGACGGGCGGGGGGCGTTTGCTTCCCAGATTTACACCGCCACGAAGATGTCGGGAAAGACGTTTGAAAAGACCGTGCGGGTCCTGACGGACCTGGGATTGGTGGGCATGCACCGGGGCAAGAGCGGGAAGAACGTCCTGCATGTCTTCTACCTCACCGAGCAGGGGGACGCCCGCTACGGGGAGCAGTTCCCCCGCAAGGTGCAGGACAGCCCCAAGGACGCCGGGGAAGTCATCGACCAGTTCCGGGAAGGGGGCTGGGAGCTGCAGGGTAGGAAGCTGGTGTTCGAGGGGGGCAAGATGGTGGTGATGATCGAGCGTTCCAGCCGCCGGGACCAGCTGCAGGAGGACCTGCGGGTCACCCCCTACTTCGTGTGCGTGACCGAAACCATCCGGGCGGCCCTCCTGCAGGAGGCGGCGCGGCTCGCCACGGAGGGCACCCCCCTCACAGTGTACGTGGCCTCGCCCGAGAAGTTCGCCAAGAAGCGGGAGTTCGAGAAGGTGGCGTTCTGAGGGGCGCTCCTGTGCGTCACGAGCATGCCGCAGGCGACGGGCGGGGCCGTGCGGCACACTTGGCGGTCGCCATCCATCCTTGGATCGGGCGTCACTGGGCCCCCGCGGACTGCCTCCCGGCCCTGGCAGGCCCGCATGCGCCGCCGCTATGCGCCGCACAGCCGGCGGCCCTCGCCGCTGGGAGGGCGCCGCACAGTGCAGCATGGCCCGGTCCTGGCATCCGCTGCTGCCGGCTAATGGGCGGCGCGGACACCGTGGCCGTGCATGCCATCCGCCGGAAAAATATTCCAAAAAAAGCACCCTTTGAGAAATTTCATATGAGAAGGATAAAAGATCCCGGCCCCCATAACAATGTGATACCCATGCAGCGTGCTGCGGTGATCCTTCCCCCGTCTTCTGTTGCTACCCTATCCGCGTTCAAATCCTCCTGCTCCTAGCAGAAGGTCGCCGGCTGTTTCGCCTGTGGAGAGAGAAGGCCGTCCTTATGTGTACCTCCCGCCTTCTTCCCCCGCCTTATGACTTGCCTGTTGCCCTTCTGCCGAGCACCCCGGTCTTTCGTTCCTCTTGGCAGACTTTTGCCAAACAGGGGAGCGGGCAGAGCACAGGGTCCTCACAAGGCGTTCCAAGCCGACTCCGAAACTCCTGGCGCCTCGGCCCGCTCCCGTCACCCCACGCGATGGCGGGATCCATCGTGCAGATCGTTCTTTGTGTTTGTGCTCGTCTGTCCTCTGTTCTTTGATGCTCCGTGGAAAAACACGCGCGCGACCTGAAGGGAAGCGCGCGACGCCGCTCACCTGGCGGATGGACGGCATTGGGGATGCAGCGATGCGCCCCCTCACCTTACCTGCCAGCCAATGCTGGCCCTGCCCCCTGGAATCGTTCCCCTCGGAACGGCTCCTCCCCCGGACCTGCCTCACCGCAGCGTCCATGCTCATGGATTCTCCAGGGCAGGGGTGGCTGCCGCAGTCGCCCCTGCCCGCTCCTGCCCATCTGGGGAACTTCCCCTTCCCTGGCCGCCTGCAGGCCAGACCAGGCAGGCCCCCCTTCATTCCTCTTCCGGGGAGAGGAGGGGCGGTCTCCTGCAGCAGGGCACGCGATCGCGCTGCCCGTGTTTGGGAACGTGCATATAAGCTCCGGTTTAAGGGTTTAGGGGATGGGATTTTTGGGGGTTTTTCGGGGGAGGTGGTGAGGATGCCTCCCCCATTCCCCTCAGCAGGCGGCTGCGGTGGGACCCAGTCCTGGGTTTGTGGTCATGCAGCCCACCCGCAACCGCCATTCAGCGTAGCGCAGGGGACCCCCTGTGTGCGCAAAGCCCGTTCACGATTCTCTGTCGGGCTTCGGCCCGCCTGCGAACCGGGACGTGGCATCATAGACCAAGGCCTTGCCACTCTGCTTCCGTATGCCCGGCGGGCTTGGCGTTCAGAGCCCAATGCGGGCAGGAGCTTAGGTGGAATCCGTGGATGCAGCCCGGGCCGCAGCCGCGGAGAAGCAACAGGCTCCCCTGCGCTTTCCCCACAGCGAGGGAGGATTGCAGTCTCCATCGCTCCGTCCTCCCTCTGTCCACAGGGGAGGAGGCTGGGCGCACGGCTTTGCTGTTTGGCCGGCAACTGGCCTCCTCCCCCCCTTCTGCAGGCCGCAGTAATGCGCCCGCACTCTGTTCCCCCCCCACAATCGCAATGAGCGTGAACCGTCCCAATCGCCAGCGGGAAGTGCGGCAGGCCCTCGTGGATGGCGGGGCCGACGACTTCCTGGGGCACGAGCCGCGCCAGGCGCAGAGGGTCTCTGCTCCTGCGCCGCGGCCCCGCCCTGATTCCGACCAAGGCATGCCTCCCGACCGCAGCGCCGCGGTGATGATGACGGGGCAACCCGCACCAATGGCAATGCGTTCATGACATAGGCATCCGCCCTCTAGCCCCCTTCGGGTTCCGGGGCCTCGCCGTTCAGGGGAGGCTGCCGTTGTCCTCTGTCCACCTTCCTTGAGAGGGACTGCCCCCATGGGTTTCGATTCCTCCTGACCGCAATCCACCCCCGCTGCAGGGGCGCTTCCCGGGCTCCTCTGCCTTGGCGTCCGCAGCGGCGGGGATGTTGACCCGGCGCCGCCCCGCGCATCCGCGGCGGGCCCGGACGTCCTGGATGTGCGCGCGCCGGGGGTGGGGAGGAAGGTTCGGAGGGTGCTTCCTCCCCATTCTTTCTGTCTCCTTGCGGGGAGTTATGGGCGATGGCACATGCACGGGCCAGGCGTGCCGCATAGCTGCTGCAGAGAGGCGTGGGTCGTGGCCCCCTTCGGGGAGTTGCCGAATGCCATTCGACAGTGCGCTCACGTGGGTGAACGACATAATCAGCGATTCCTGCCAGGTGACGATGCTGTCCGTCACTGCCGTGTTAGCGGTCTCATTATTTTCTGTCGATTCCTAACGGTCGAATTGGCCATCGGCGGGGTGAAAAGCCAGGCAGCTCCCGGCAGGTACCAGGGCCCGTTGAAGGGACGCTGCACGGTCAGGGGAATCCATGCAGCATGAAACATGCCCAAACCAGTAAAGCCGGTTGGGTTGATGTATGACGATCCCTTAGAGCCGCTTCCCGTACTTCCGGAACCACTTCAGGATGGTCCAGCGGGAGACCGTGATGCCCTGGCCCGCGAGGCGCTTCTGGACCTCGCCCAGGGACAGCCCCTTCCGCCGGAGGAGGACAGCGGAACGGATGTCCTCGGGGGAGAAGCGCATCCGCAGGAAGCCGTCGTCGGGCGTGATCTTCCTCCTGCAGGCGGTGCAGAGGCGCAGGCGCTTGCGCCCCAGGCGGTTGTAGCGGTAGCCGCGGTAGACCAGGCGGGCCTCCCCGCAGGAGGGGCAGTGCATACCTCCTCTTGGCAGCGGGTCCCTTTAAAGGGCTCTCCCTTTGCGCACCAGCCAACGGCCATCCTCCGCCCCGCTTCGCGCGGCGGTTCACGCCCCGCCCACCGATAGCTTTATAAAGAAAGACGACATAATTTTTTACTAGATAGTAGTGACAAGGAGGTAAAATATGTCACGGAATGACTTCGTCGGACGCGAAGATCGCGGGTCGCCTGCCGACCCGGCGAGGCTCGGAAACGCGAGCCGCAATCAGTTGGAGGACTATGCGACCGCCCTCCTGCGGAAAAACGGCTACCGCGAGAACGGGCAGCCGACTAATCAGCCGCGTCCCGATGACGCGCTGAACCACGCGTACCGCGGCGGGACCTTCAGCGGCAAGTGAGTGCAACGCCCCCGCTCCGCGGGGGCTTTGGTTCTTCTTGTCTTCTTGTGGTGCAATCTTCTGGATCCCGGGCCCTGCAGGCCCAGGGGACGCCGATCTTGTGGACGGGGAGAGGCGGCGTGTGTGCTTATCTTCTGTCACTATATGGTAGTGAAAGTAAACGATATCTTTATATACCTCCAATACCATATAAGTTTGTCACCATAGAGTGAGGACACAGGGCGCCCGCCCCCTCCCGGCGGGTGCCCGTCCATCTCACCCACATCCTACATCCGGCACCAATGCTCCCGCATTGTTGCTTCGTCCGCACGGACCCATCCATACCCGCGGCGCACCGGCCCTCCCTTCGGGAGCAAGCCGAGCGCACGCGATTTCTGTAGCCCCAGCACTTCCGCTGGGACCTCCCGTGCGGACTTCCGTGGGTGCTTCACCGCAAGGGAGCCAGACTTTCCTGGTCTCCCGTTCCAAAAGAGATTCACCATTGAGAACATGGAAAAGACCTGCACCTGCCGCAAGTCCCCTCGACCCTGTCCCATCCACGGCCCGTCCCTTCCCCAGAGTGGATGCGCGCCCACTCGCTGCATCCCCTTTTCCGCGCTCCCCGC
>JACQOD010000090.1 GCA_016202725.1 Candidatus Aenigmatarchaeota archaeon
CCGCAGAATACATTGAACCGTGCAGAAGATCGCGGACGAGGAGATGAGGTCATTGCGCATCCGAGGGCATTCTCTCCATTCTCAGTGGAAGTACACCATCAGCCCGTGGAAATGGACAGTTTATTTTGTGGCAAGGCCTAAGGGCAACCACGCCACGTTACGGGCAGCATCGACTGTACGGGCAACGCCTTCTGCCACTGCGCGGCCAGTCCCCGGGGAGCAGGCCATGCCGCTCCCCGCGGAGGGGGGCCCGGCCAGCGGAAGGCCCACGCGGCTTCCCGGACCAGGGGGCATCCCCGGGCCCGGACAAGCCCGCATCGGGAAGTGCGGCCTGCTTCATGCCGTTTTCTTGTCCAGCCGCCCCGGAAAGGCCCTCGTGGAACGGGCTTTTTTAGGCGGCCCGCCCATACAGGAGCAATGGCCTTTGACTTCGTGTTCCCGGACGTGGGGGAGGGCATCGCGGAAGGCGAGATTGTAACCTGGCGGGTGAAGGAGGGCGACCGGATCAAGAAGGACCAGGTGGTCGCCGAGGTGGAGACGGACAAGGCGGTCGTGGAGATCCCCTCCCCCCGGGAGGGCGTAATCCTTCGGCTCAGCCACAAGGAGGGGGACACGGTCAAGGTGGGGGAAGTCCTGCTCACGATTGGCGAGAAGGGCGAGGCGATGGGGAGCCCTGCCGAGCTTGCGCCGCCCCCGCTGCCTGCTGCCCCCCGGCCGCCAACCGTGGCCGACCGGCCAGCCGTGGCCCCCGCACGGGAGGCCTTCGGGGTGGTGGGCGACATTCCCGACCACATCGAGCTGCCCGGCTTGACCAAGCACATCGAGCAAGTGGTCGAGCAGAAGCTGCAGGGGAGGGAGATCCTGCCGGCGGTGCGCCGCCTTGCACGGGACCTGGGGGCGGACCTGGGCCAGGTCACGGGGACAGGCGAAGGGGGAAGGGTCACCGAGCAGGATGTCCGCACCGCTGCGCGGGCAGGCCAGCTCGCAAGCCCGCAGGCGGCCGCCCGCGTCGTGAAGAAGTACGATTTCTGGGGGTACGTGGACCGTGTCCCCCTGAAAGGGCTGCGGAAGGCCACGGCAGACCACCTCACGGAGGGCGTGCGCGCCTCCGCCTATGTCACGCACATGGACGAGGCTGATGTCTCTGAGCTGGCGGCGCTGCGCGAGCGGGAGAACGCGAAGGCCAAGGCCCACCTCACCTGGATGCCGTTCGTGGTGCAGGCCGTCTGCCGGGCGCTGAAGAAGCATCCCCAGGTGAACGCCGCCCTCGATGAGGAGCACGGTGAGCTGCTGCTGAAGAAGTACTATAATATAGGCATCGCGGTGGACGTGGAGGAGGGGCTCATCGTCCCGGTCATCAAGGGCGCGGACCAGAAGTCCCTCTCCCTGCTGGCGAAGGAGATCCAGCAGGCTGCGGAGCAGGCAAAGGGGCGGCAGCTGGACCTGGCAGACCTCAAGGGGGGGACCTTCACGATCACGAATGTGGGGGCCCTGGGAGGGATGTGGGCCACGCCCCTGCCCAACCATCCGGAGGCGGCGATCCTGGCCACCGGCAGGGTGCTGGACCGCGTCCGCATCCTGAAGGGGGTCATCCAGGAGCGGAAGGTGCTCCCCCTCTCCCTGACGTTCGACCACCGCATCCTGGACGGCGCTGAAGCGGCAAGGTTCGTGAACGACGTGAAGGCCTACCTCGAGGACCCGGACCTGCTCCTGGTGGAGTGAGAGCGGCATGCGTCGCCTTCGCGTCCCCGCCTTTATTAGCGCCCGCGCGAGAAAACGGTGTATGCACCGGTCCTGGATCCTCCTGGCCGCCCTCCTGGCCGCCCTGGGGGCGGGCGCGGGAACGGCAGCGGCCCAGCCCGTCATCGAGACCTGGGGCTACGCCCTCGGAAGCGTCGTCCTGGTGAGCCTGGTGGCCTTCGTGGGGATCCTGACCCTGTCCCTGCAAGCGGAGAGGCTCCGCAGCGTGCTCCTCTACTTAGTCGGGTTCTCCGCTGGCGCCTTGTTAGGGGATGCGTTCATCCATCTCCTGCCGGAGGCGGTCGAGGGGGGATTCACCCTCCCGGTTTCGCTGGCCATCCTGGCGGGGATCGTGGTGTCCTTCGGGTTCGAGAAGTTGATCCACTGGGAGCACGGCCATTTCCTGCACGACCACAGCGGGCACGACCCCCAGCACTGCGCACACCAGCACCCGAAGTCCTTCACCTGGGTGAACCTGCTCGGGGATGGGATCCACAACTTCATTGATGGGTTGATCATCGGGGCGAGCTACCTGGTCTCCCTGCCGGTCGGCATGGCCACCACGATTGCGGTGGTATTCCACGAGATCCCCCAGGAGATCGGGGACTTCGCCGTGCTCCTGCACGGGGGCATGCCCCGCAAGCGGGCCTTGCTGCTCAACTTCCTCACCGCCGTGACAGCGATCGCCGGGGCAGTGATCGCCCTGGCTGCTGCTGCAGTGGTGGAGGGGCTGGTGGGCTGGCTGGTGCCCTTCGCCGCGGGGGCGTTCGTGTACATTGCGGGATCGGACCTCATCCCCGAGCTCCACCAGGAAACCAGGCTGGGCAGGTCCCTGCTGGTTATCCTGGCCCTGCTCCTGGGGATCGGGATGATGGCGGCTTTATTGGGGCTGGAGTGAGGACACTCACCAGGAAACATATTTAAATACACTTAAACACAGAATATTATGGTCAAGACGCTCACCGTTACTGAGGAGGCTTATCGCCGGCTGGCATCCCGGAAGAAGGAAGGGGAAAGCTTTAGCAAGATTATTATCCGACTAACGGGATCGGGGCAGATCAGGGATCTTGTCGGTATCCTCTCCCCTGCCCAGGCAGACCGCCTTGAAGCGAGCATTGCTGAAGGACGTCGACGCATGAGGAAGGGAATGGACCACCTATGATTCTTGATACTTCCTTTCTTATCGATCTCATGCGGGGGGATATGACAGCAGTCAGGAAACTCGACGACCTTGAGGAGAGGCGGACAAGCATGAATATAACCGCACCAACCCTGTTCGAACTCTGGTCAGGGTTCCGCCGATCGCGTCTTCCAGAAGTCGAAAGACAGCATATCGAATCCGTGCTCGCTATCGGGGTGCTTTGGCCGCTTGATGTTGAAGCGGCGGTCCGCGGCGGCCTGGTTGACGGTCTCCTCCTTGCTCAGGGCAAGGGCATCGAGCCGGTAGATGCCATGATTGCAGGCATTGCACTCTGCCGCGGGGAGCCCGTCATCACCCGCAATGCGGACCACTTCTCGCGAGTTGAAGGATTGCAGGTAGAACAGTATTGATCCGTTATTTCCGAGAAAGCGCATTCCTGCGGCTCCCTCTACCTGTAAAGGTATTTGAATGTTCTCGCCCATAGATACAGCATGCAGAAGAAAGGGACGGTCTACATCCTGTTCAACGAGCTGGAGAGCAGGTACCGCTTCAAGGCCGCGAAGTTCGTCCTCGACGCTGGCTTCGTGCCCACCTACCCCAGCATGGTCGGGGACTTCTTCGACTCGGTGAGCCGGGTGAAAAGGGTGGACAAGGATGACCTCATCCGGAAGTGCGACGAGCTCTGGGTGTTCGGGAGGCTCACGGCCACCATGCAGGGCCAGGTCAGCCTCGCCAAGCGCATGGGCAAGCCGGTGAAGGTCTTCCAAGTGTACGGGGGGCAGTTCATCGAGGAGCTTGCCCGGGCACGCTCGAAAGCGGATTAGGGCGAACCACAGCATAACGCGAACCGTCTTCAAGACCTCGGACGAGGAGATGATGCCATTGAGCATCCGCAGGCATTCGCTTATCCGCAATGGGATTTCGCCGCCAGCTCGGGGAAATAGGCAGTTATTTTGCGGCCACGCCTTAGTCGCTCAGTTCAAGGGCTAACGCAAGCACAGGCGCGGGCTTTTCTTGCAGCATCTTTGCACAGTATCCCGGCAAGCGATTCAATGACTCCACGACGGCTGCGGCCTGGCCTGGGGACAATCCGTGCATGACGTAGTCAGCTTCCTGGTGCCTCCCGAGATGGGGGAGATCGGGAGCGCCCCGGTGCCCTGCGGTTTCCAAGGCTTCCCGCACCCGGGCGTGCGAGCCAGGCCGGTGCCGGACTTCCGGGCCCAAATAGACTTCCACATCCATGAAAAAGCGTGTGCCTGCGGCTTCAAAAATACCCGCTGTCCTCCCGGGAAGCGGCCCTCCCGGTTTTATGGGCGCGTCCCCAAGAGAAGGCATGGACGCCGCGCTGAAGCCGCGCATCCGCCCCCCTGCCGGGGCATTCCCGCTCATCCGGGAGACGGTCCGCTCCCTGGGGCTGCAGACGGTCTGCCAGGAGGCGCGCTGCCCCAACCAGGGGGAATGCTGGTCTGGGGGAACGGCGACCTTCCTGGCCATGGGCGACACCTGCACGCGCGGGTGCAAGTTCTGCCACGTCAGGACCCGCCCCCGGGGCCAGCCCCTCGATCCCGAGGAGCCTGCCAAGCTCGCTGCGGCAGTGCGGCGGTGGGGGCTCCGCTATGCGGTCATCACCTCGGTGGACCGGGACGACCTGCCCGACCAGGGCGCGGGCCACCTCGCGGCCTGCGTCCGGGCGGTGCGCGCCACCGGGGCAAGAGTGGAGGCCCTGGTCCCTGACTTCCGGGGGGAGCGGGATCCGCTGGCCATGGTGGCGGCCGCGGAACCGGATGTCCTGGCGCACAACCTCGAGACCGTGGAGCGTCTCCAGCACCCGATCAGGGATCCCCGGGCAGGGTACCGGCAGAGCCTGGGCGTCCTGGCCGCGGCCAGGGAGCTGGGCATGCGCATCACGAAGAGCTCGCTCATGCTCGGCCTCGGCGAAACCGAGGCCGAAGTCCTCCAGGCCCTGCAGGACCTGCGCGCTGCGGGCGTGGATATGGTCACGCTCGGGCAGTACCTGCAACCCAGCAGCCGCCACTGGCCTGTCCGCCACTACCTCGGGGAGGAGGAATGGGCGCGCGTGCGCGCGCTTGCGGAGGGGCAGGGATTCGCCCATGTCGCGGCAGGGCCGCTGGTGAGGAGCAGCTACCGGGCGGGCGAGGCGTTTGCCGAGCGGCTGCTCGCGGGCAAGCATTAGCGCTTTTTGTAGATGGTGCTTCGATGCCCAACGTAGCGCACCCAGAGGGTGGAAGGATTATAGGTAAGGTCGACCAGCACCCGATAATCACCCACGCGGATCTTGTACCCGAACGCCGCTTCTTTGAGCGCTTCAATGCCCCTTCCCGATGCCGCTACTAGTCGAGTCTTCTGGATAATCCGCTGGGCGATAGAACGGTCGAGCTTCTTGGGTTGGTGCTCGGCCTGCGGATCGTAGATGACCTCGAACATCATGCCAAAGCGCGCTCCATTTCCTCCTGGGTCTTGAACGCCGACCGAGGACGGGCACGAGAGGCGAGGATCGCGTCTTTCACGTCGTCGGCAAGGTCGAGGCTTGCCTCCTCCAGCAGGTCATTGAGCCTTCCCACTTGCTTTCGCAAGAGAAGGATGTTGTGGTTCACCTCTTTGAGCGTGACGCGTTCCATATCTTGTTATACGCTCCACTCTTTAATAGGTTCCGCCAGGTTACGCTCGCATTCGCTGCAATACATGCTCCGTGCACGGATCTCCCCGCCAGAGGTGCCTGGTCGTCTCCCAGGTCCATCCTGGTTCCAGCAGGTGCTGCACCTTGAAGGGGAGGTAGGTCGCATCCAGCCGTTCAGGGGCAACCTGCCCCCGCAGGCCGGGGAAGGGATCGGTGTGGAAGCGGTAGACCAGCTTGTCAGGGGTAACCACCGGGAAGGACACGGCCAGGCCAAGGGCTCCGTCCCGTTCGCCCACCACCCGGGCGAAATCCTGCGTGCTGCCTCGCTGGAAGCCTGCACGGTCATACGCTGCGCCCAGGCCGCGCGCGAAGATGGCCCTCAGGAAGGCCAGGGCGCGATCTTCTCCCAGGCCCTCCCGGAGGGTGAGGAAGGTCTGCTCGGCGAAGGTGAAGAAGGGGGCATTCCGCTCCATGAATGCCCATGGGCAGGAGGCATTAAATTGGTGAGTTGGTGAGCGCTCATCCCCCGGTCCCGGTATGTGTTTAGGCGTGACCGCAAAATAACTGCCTATTTCCCCTAGCTGGCGGCGAAATCCCATTGAGGATAAGCGAATGCCTGCGGACGCTTGACCTCATCTCCTCGTCCGAGGTCTTGAGGACGGTTCACGTTATGCGGTGGTTCGCCCTTAGCTGGTTCGGAGGCTTATTGGCGATGCACGGTTTCTGATAGTTGCCCTCCTGTCAAGAAATGGAATTGCTACGCTGCGACCTACAGGGCATGCTTGAGCTACACACCTACGGCGGCCGTTTTGGGATCAGCGAGCCGTGATGGGTTCTGGCCTTGACCTGATGTGGTAGAGTTCCCTGTTGCCGTCACGCTGGTCCTCCCACAGGATATGCAC
>JACQOD010000091.1 GCA_016202725.1 Candidatus Aenigmatarchaeota archaeon
ACGAGGAAGAGAGAAAGGTCATCTTCCTCGACTTCGATCACCACGATCGCATTTACCGCTAAGAGCCCGTCCCAAAACGCACTGGACGACTTCCGTCAGTGCGGGGGTTGGAGGAGCTGGCAAGCCGGCCCCTGCGCACGCTACCGGTTCCGCACGATCGCCATCCGGCGGGTGGATGCCTGCACGCCGCGGCTCATCGCGGAGGAGGGGTTTCGGGATAGGCTCTAAGGCCCCACGGGGAAGAGCAGGAAGAACAGCCACGTCGTGAACACGAAGACTGCCAGTCCCAGGATGAAATAGAACTTGTTCCCGATCGCCAGGCCCATGCCTTCTTTTGGGCGCAGCCCTTCAAGAACCTTTCACCACGAATACTTGTTGGCGTAGCTGCTGGCCTTCATGAGCGTGCGCATCTTGCGGGGGTGGGTCAATCCCCCCACGACGATCTTGAGCTTGGTTGCCCGGTCCAGGTGGGCGAGGTCCCTGCCGTTGAGCATGGCCCCCGCCTTGTCCAAAGAGGAGTTGTCGATCTCCCGGAAATACCGCAGAGCTTCCCGGTACTCCGGCGCCATGACCGGGTGGCTGAAGACCCGCTGCTGGTACTCCCCCACCTTGTCCCGCAGGACGCAGTCCACCAGGATCTCGGCCACGTGGATGCAGGCTGCCATCCCCCCCTTGGTGAGGGGGTTGGTGACGCCTGCCGCGTCCCCGGTGAGGACCAGGTTGCCCTCCTGGATCTTGGTCCCGAAGAAGGGGATGTTGTAGGCCTCCTTCTTGAGGATCTCCAGGTCCGGCAAGGCCCGGTCGGCGATGAATTTCTCCAGGTCCTTCTGGCGACCCAGTAGGCCCACGTTCAGGGTCTTCCCCTTGGCGAAGATCCAGGAATACTCGGGGGAGTAGCGCTTGTCGATGAAGAACTCCATCCCGTCGAAGGCGTAGCTGGAGCGCACGCGGTACTGCACCCCGCCGATGTGCTCCATCCTGTTCCCCACGGCCTTCCCCACCAGGGAGAAGGGCCCGTCCGCCCCGATGATGAGGTCGGCCTTGAGGTCGGCGACCCGCTCCACCTTGGTCCCCAGCCTGAGCTCTCCCCCCCGCTGCTCGAACTCCGCGGCCATGGCCCTGAACCAGGACGTGCGGTCCATGGTGTAGCATTTCTTCTGCGCGTAGGCCCTGGTCCCGTTCGGGAAGATGAACGTGGCGTGGGAGAACTCCTGGGGGGCGTAGGCGCTCCAGTCCTGAAAGGGCACCCTGGCGAGCGCGTCCGCGGACAGGCCCTCGCCGCAGAGGGTGGAGACGATTTCCTGCTGCTTGTCCAGGATGGTGGGCGTGAACCCTGCTTCCAGCAGTTTCAGGCCAGTGATCAAGCCCGCAGGCCCCGCCCCCACGATGGTGATGTCCCTGACGGCCATGCCTCTTCCTTCCCCGCCGCGCCTTAAAAAGCCCTCCAGGCTTGCTGCCTCCCGGTTACGCATAAATACCCGGGGAAGAAAGAAGGGGCATGTTCGATGCGGAACGCGCCCGCGCGCTCGGCCTGGAAGCAGCTGAGATTGACCTGCTGGCCTCCCACCCCACGCCCGAGTCGTTCCAGCATTTCCTGCTCACCCTCCCCTACGACAAGGATGCCTACTTCGCATCATTCCGGCAGATGCTGCGCCGGGCACGGGCGGACTGCTTCGCGGGCGCGCTCGCCGGGGCGGCCTGGATATCCCTGCACAGCCATGGCCCTCCCCTCCTCATCCACATGGAAGCCGCGGACATCGACCACAATCTCGCCCTCTACGAACGGGAGGGCAGGTACGGCACCCTGGGCGCGTCCCGCTCCCGCTCCCTCACCGGCAAGCTCCCCGTCTTCCCCTCTCTGAGGGAACTGGTGCTGTCCTACTACCAGGACTACAATGACACCGATCCCGACCCCACGGTCCTGACCCTCCGGGGCTACAGCGACCCGGTCGACCTCCGGCAGTTCGGGAACCGCTGGCTGACCGCGGAGGACAACCTGACCGATATCGAGGACCACCTCTGGTCCCTCCGGTTCCACAAGCTCTTCCCGGACCGTCCCGGCCTGTATGCCCGCTTCCCCCAGGAGGACGGGTTTTACTTGGCGCCCAGGCACCTCGTTGAGAACCCGTGAATGCCGGTGGTGAGGATCGAACTCACGACCTCTGCGTTCCTCCATCATCCCGAGGGTCAGACCTCATAACGGGTCGTTATGAGCGCAGCGCTCTCCCACTGAGCCACACCGGCGTTGCCCTATTCTTCCCCGGGAGGGCTTAAAAGGCCTTCTTCCCTCCCTTGCCGGTTCCCCGCAAGGCAGGTCCCCAGGTCTTCCTGGTCCAGAAGATCGCCAGGGCCAGGGCGATCCCTCCGGCCACATCCACGATTGCATGCTGCCTGATGAAGACCGTGGAGAGCGCGACCAGGGCGGTGAGGGGCGCCAGGAGCATGCCTGCCCGGGGGCGGCGCTCGGCAATGAAGAGGGTGGCCAGTAGGCTCATGGACACGTGCAGGGAGGGGTAGACATTCAGAGGCCTGTCTCCTGCATAGAACAGGGAGACCGCCCAGGTCCAGAGGTCCGTCACCTCGACCTCCGGGCGGAGGACCGAGGTCTGGAAGACGAGGTAGACCAGCAGGGAGATCCCCAGGCAGAGGATCATCCCCGCGGCCATCCGCGGATAGCTATCATCCTTCCAGAGGAGCAGGAAGGGCAGCAGGACCAGGGGAACGTAGAGGGCGTACGGGATCACGAAGATGGGAAGGAAGGGTACCAGGCTGTCCACCCAGGTCGTGACCACGACCCCCGTGGGTCGCAGCCATTGGATGGCCGCGTACCCCAGCGAGTTCAGCAGGACAGCAGCCAGCAGGAGGCCAAACTTCTGCGCGCGGTCCATGGCATGGGCCTGCGAGGATTCGAACCCCGATTGCCCGGTTCCTTCCCCTGCCCGCAGGCAGCAGACCGAAGCCGGGTACTCTATCCATTAAGTTACAGGCCCTGTCATCTTACATGAGGGGGGCAGCCTTAATAAAGGCTACCTGCGCCGCGTTTTCTTGGGCGCTGCAGCCTTCCCGGCGATTGGAAATCCCGCGGATCGCAGGGCAGCGACTGCCTGCTCCGTTGCCTCTTCGCGGACGAGGATGTAATCCTTGGAGAAAGTGGAAACGACGAGGACGTTCAACCCTTCGTCAGCGATGGTCTTGGTGATCTTGGCGAGAAAGCCCTTGGCGATGAAGGGTGCGCTCACCCGGACCTCGAGGAGGGCAAACCATTTTTCCACCTTTTGATGGGGGGTGCGAGGGACATGTTCCTCGCGGGTGATGACGGTTGTCTCGTCCTCGTCTTGCGCAATCATGAAATGGTTCTTGAGGGATCTGCCTTTCCCTTGGAGATAAGCATACCGGCCCGGATGCACCACAACCCTGCTCGTGCGGATGAGCTTATCCAAGGAGGCGGTGTCCATAAGATCCTTCCCTTCCTTTTCTTAAAAGGTTTGTGCGTGTGTAGCTGCCAGACGCATGCTATCGGTTTCCAACAAGGGGAGAACAATGAAATCAGGAGCAAGAGCACCTGCGGCGGGCAATGGGCTACACACATACAAAGGTTTCATAACGACTTTTTACGAGCGTTCGCGCGGCTTCTCCAGGATGAGCAGGCTCTCCCGCAAGACCCCCCGCTGGATGCTCCGGTGCTGGAGCGCGAACCGCTTGTTCAGGACGAGAATTTCCGGGACATGGAAGCCTATCCCTTCCGCCGCGCGGGCGAGCAGGAGGTCGCTCTCGACGATCCTATCCTCTTGGGGAAAGTAGCTGCTGGCCACGACGACGGCTGCCCTGCCCCCGGGCCGGAGGACCCGGTGCATCTCCTGCAGGGCCCTGCCCATGTCCTGGAAATAATCCTGCTCTGCGCTTGCCCCGACGTACTGCTGCCCCTCCACCCCCCAGCCGAGCATCCACTCCTCCAGGCGGTAGACCCGGCCATAATCCACCTGGTTGAGGTAGGGGGGAGAGGTGATTGCTGCTGCAAAGGAATTGTCCGCGAACTCCAGGGTGCGCGCATCGCCCCGGCCCACCATAATCTTCCCGGCCCCAGCGGGGGCCGTTTCCATGTCCTTTATCATGTCCTTCACCCGCCGCTGGTAGAACTTCCGGAAGGGGGGGACAGGATGCTTCCTGACCTTCAGCATGGTGCCGTCCTTCCAGGCGTAGGAACACTGGATGCCGGCGGTGATCAGGCCCAGCAGGAAGAATCCCTTGACCTGCGGGTCTGCAATCTCCTCCACTTCTTCCCGGAAGAAGATGATGTCCTGGAGGAGGGGCTTGGCGAAGAAGCGCGCATGCTCCCCCTTGGGGACTGGGCCGGCCCGGAAGGGCTGGCGGAACAGCTCCTCGGCCTGCTCCCTGAGTTCGCCGGGCTGGTAGTCGGCGGTCTTCACGATGCTGGCCAGGACCGCCATCCCCAGGGAGTCCACGCCGACCGCATTGACTCCCCGCTGCTTGCAGGCCAGCAGGGTAGTCCCGCTGCCGCAGAAGGGGTCCAGGACCTTCTCCCCGGGCGCGACCCTGAATAGGTCCAGCAGCTGCCAGACCAGATCCCTCGCAAAGCCCTCCTTGTAGTAGAACCAGTTGTAGACGGGCAGGCGCTTGTTCGGCACGAAGGTGGCCAGTTCCCCCCAGGAGGGCTGGTCCCGCAGGAGGGCCTGGTACTTCCGCAGCTCCATGCCTCTTTTAGGGATTCATCCTTTATGAGCGCAAGAAAAGATATCTCCCGTTGCATGGCGATGCCGGATAGTGATGATCTCGCTCGCGTTATCTTACGAAGACAATGGTACCCGCTCTTCGCATGAACTTGAACTGGAGGTAGCAGCCAGTCAGGATGAAACCAATTCCCAGGACGATGAAGAAAGCGACTAGGAAGGGGCCGCCAAAGAATATCGAAATTCCTCCAAAAAGCAAAGCAAAACCTAGTCCGACAAGGATTAATAAGCCCGACAAAATTCTCAAAGACCAAAGTCGCAACTCTGAAGTAACTCGAATTCTGTCCATCCTCTTCAAGAGATTGTAAAGAGCAATTATTTCGGCAATATAGAGGAACAACCACGACAACTCACCCACATACGGAAGTGGAACGAGATTGTTCAAGATTGTTAATACAACAAAGACTGACAGTGAAACAATCAAAACCTTGCGAGCAACTGGCTTCGTTCTGAAATGTCGGGGATGAGTGCGATATCTTCCAATGTGCTTTCTGCAAAATCGTCTTCTACAGTATCGGCACGAGAGTATTTTACCTCTCCTTTTACAGAAATAGCAGGCACCGAATTCGCTTCTCATTATGTGAAAGATCAAGTAAGGGGTCGCCGCAGAATAACGTGAACGATGTTCAAGAT
>JACQOD010000092.1 GCA_016202725.1 Candidatus Aenigmatarchaeota archaeon
AGTTTGAGTTTGCGGTGTTGCCTGAGAGGGTGTTGGATGAGGAGCGGAAAAGGTTGATGCCGTCAAAAGAGTTTGAGTTTGCGGTGTTGCCTGAGAGGGTGTTGAATGAGGAGGAGTAAAGTTCGATGCCGTACTGAGAGTTTGAGGTTGCGGTGTTGTTTGTGAGGGTGGTGGATGAGGAGGTGGAGCCAAGGGTGATGCCACTCCCAGAGTTTGAGCTTGCGTTGTTGTTTGTGAGTGTGTTGGAGTTTGAGTAGTAGCCAAGGGAGATGCCGGAATAAGAGTTTGAGGTTGCGGTGTTGTTTGTGAGTGTGTTGGAGTTTGAGTAGGCTAAAAGTGAGATGCCCCCATAGTTTGAGCTTACGGTGTTGTTTGTGAGGAGGTTGTATAGGGAGTAGTATAAAAGATCGATGCCGTAATAGTTTGAGTTTGCGGTGTTGCCTGAGAGTGTGTTGGATGAGGAACGGTAAAGGGAGATGCCGTCAAAAGAGTTTGAGTTTGCGGTGTTGCCTGAGATGGTGTTGTTGGAGGAGTAGGAAAGGTATATACCCCGGTAAAATCTCATTATGTCGCAGTTTTTGACAGTGACATTCTGCTTACCTTGAATAAAAATCCCAGTTTCTGATCGGGAACCATCGATTGTATACCCGTTGCAGTCAAGGGTTATGTTGTTTGCGCCAATTATCAGGCCGTTCCCCGGGCAGGCAAGGTCATACCACATGGTCTGGCTGGAGGTCAGGGTGTCGCCGCAACTGCATGGTGTTGCACCGCCGCAATTCGCTGCCTGGGATTGCGGCAGCAGGAGCAATCCCGTCCAGACAAAGGCAAATATGAAGAAGATTGCCTGCTTCATGCTCCCTCCTTCTTGAGGCTGGGAAATAGGATTTAAAAGCGCTCAGAGTCTCCTCATCTTGACCACCGTGCCGTGAGCGTGCCGTCCTGCGTGCCCGCAAGGAGGCCGTCCGAGGCCTGGACAGACACGTTCACCTGCCAGCAGGGCTTCTGCCTGCCCCCCCTGAGGGTCGAGGGAAGGGGGGACGCTATGCGGCCTGCGACGGCATTGCTGGTCATGGCCGGCAAGCCCCTTTCGATAGGAGGGGTGTGGGGGGTGAGCCTATGGCACACGGCCTCCACCCGAGGAAGCTTTAAATATATCAGGAACGAATATGTCAGCAATTGATATATTGACCTGCGGATGCGTATGACTACCCTCCACCTGAAAGGCATGCACTGCACCTCCTGCGAGGGGCTGCTGACCGATATCCTGTCCGACTACGGGGCGACCCAGATCCATGCTGACTTCAAGAAGAACCTGGTCTCCTTCCAGGGGAAGGTCCCCTTGGACAAGGTGAAGGCCGAGATCGCGAAGGAAGGCTACCAGGTCCTGAAGGTGGAGGCATGATGGTTGCGGAAGGCCAGAAAAAGCACGCTTGCCAGTGCGAGGGACACGGATCCGCACCCCAGGGGAACGAATCCCCGCATCGCCAGTCCGGGAGATGCTGCCGCGAACAGCAGGGCGGCCGGCACGCGGGCGGGCATGAAGGCGCCCCCGGAGAAGGGAGCGGCGGACCCTGCTGCCGGGAGGGCGGCCATGCGCACTCCAAAGGCGGCCAGGGCTGCTGCAAGGAGCGGGCATGAGCGAGACCAAGACCGTCACGTTCGCCGTGGGCGGCCTCCACTGCGGCAGCTGCGAAGCGGTGGTAAAGCGCGCCGTGGGCAAGCTGGCGGGCGTCCAGGATATTTCCTTCTCAGGCGAGCACGTGACCGTCCACTTTGCCCCTGAACAGCTCACGGCCGAGCAGATCGCCCGCACCATTGCCCAGAAGGGCTACCGGGCCACCGCCCCGGGCCTGGACATCCGTCCCGCGGGGCCGGGGGTGCGCGGCGGCTTGCGGGCCCTCTGGAAAGAGCAGGCCTTCCAGGCCGAGCGCCAGATGATCCAGCACGGCGCCATCGCGTTCATCATCCTGGCCTTCCTGCAGTCCTTCATCCTGCGGGGGCTGTTCCCCGCCGCAGCGGGGGGGATCTGGCCCCTGTCCCTCTACCTGATCCTCACCGTGGCCGCGGTCGGCGCGGCGCTCTGGCACTTCTTCTCCTTCCGGAAGCAGGTGAGCTGCATGACCGGGATGATGGTGGGGATGACCATGGGGATGGTCGCCGGGTTCCTCGCCGGGGCCATCGTTGCGGCGGCAAACGGCATCCTAATCGGCTCGGTCTACGGCGTCCTCGCGGGGATGCTGGTGGGCGCCTGGGCAGGCCGCTGCTGCGGGGTCATGGGCCTGATGGAGGGGATGATGGCCGGGCTCATGTCCGGCGTGATGGGCGGGATGATCCCCCTCATGTTCCTGAGCGAGAACGTCTTCCTGTTCTACCCGGTCCTGGCCGGAGCCTGCATCCTCATCCTGGGCGGGCTGACCTACCACCTCTCCTGGGAGAACCGGGAGTACGAGAAGGCCCACGGCTCGCCCGTGGAGCGGAAGCCGCTGAGCTTCCTGGCCTACCTGGCCGTCTGCTTCATCATCATCTTCCTGACGACCGCGCTCATGGTGTGGGGTCCCCAGTCCCCCCTCGGCGTCCCGGGGGCGGGGTAGCATGCGCGGCAATGCCCGTTCCCTGGCCGCATGGCCGGGGCGCCAGCTGCACGGCAGGAGCCTCGCTGGCAGGAACACCCCTGCGGGGTCCCCTCCTTTCCCGGGGGAAAGCGGGGAATTTAAAGGATGCTTTCCAAGAAGATATAGGGGTTCCCTATGAACGCTGACCGGATCCTGGCCGTGGGCGGCATGGCCTTCATGGCTGTGGTGGTGGGCGTCGCCCTCCTGGGCAGCGCAGGCGCCTGGTCCCTGTCCCCCCCGGTGGGGAACGCGGTGGACACCGCCCCGCCCAGCAACGCGCCCCCTGCGGTACGGAACGGGGAAGCCCAGCGCTACCAGCTCGGCTACAAGGACTATGCCTTCTTCTTCCCGACCACCGGCTCCGACACCCTCACGGTGCAGCAGGGCAAGCCCGTGGAGCTGGAGGTCATCCTGTCCGGCCCCAACGCCGTGGTGGGCTGCATGTCCTCCCAGAAGTTCCCTGCCTCCCTCAGGATGGACAACCCCACGTACGCGGACCGCAACCTCTTCGTGGCCAAGCCCGGCGTCAACGTGATCCGCTTCACGCCCCGCGAGGCGGGCACCTTCCGGTTCACCTGCGGGATGGGCATGGGCGTCGGCCAGATCACGGTGACGGCGTAGGCGATGCGTCATCCTTTTCATCCGCGCGGGTTCGGAGTCCGCCCGCAACACCGCGAAGACATACCTGACTGGCCGGTGAAGGTGCAGCATGCGTGTGGACCAAGAGCGTTTCTTCATCCCTCGCGTACAACAGGTTAAAGGAGTGTGTGTTTCCCCTCTTCATGGATGTCACCCCACCCTCCAGGGACACCGGGCCGCCCACGAATCCCTGTTCCTGGTAAAAGCGATCAATTTCATCCTGAGTATGTGTTTAGCTCATTGCACACCGCAGGTTCTCTTGCTTCTGATTGGGTTCCTGCGGGCCTGCCTCCCGGTCCCGGCAGGCGCCGCCCCAATGTGCCACACGACTGGGACGGCGGCAATGCCGCCCGCCCCGGACAGCATCTTCGGGAGGGATCACCACTCATCGCGCAGGCCTTCGCGCTCCAGGTTCCGCATGCTCTGCTCGAACCGACGGGTGACCTTCATTCCCGCCTGGAAGAGGCCTCCCTCTAACTGTTCCAGCGGGTCCAACCCATGCACGGCATCGTAGGCATATTGCCGGATGCGCTTGGGTATGCCGGTCCGCATCTCGGGCGGCAGCTCCCCCTCCCGGACGACATAGTCTGACAACGCATACGGCAGCCGGCCGACCGCGTCCACCAGCATGCCCAGGGCCTTGTTGCTCCGATACCCGCGCGCTTCCCTCGCCTGGATGAGCCTCCCGAGCAGGGCAGCGATCTCGCCGTTCGTCCTCATAGGGGAATCTTCGTTTTCCGGCTTATAAAGGCAGCATGCTACCGGTTTGTGTCAGCGCCACGGCCTCATGGACCGGCCGCCCCTCTCAGCGACCCTCACAAATCAGCCAAAATGCGGGTGATGTCCACAACGGTGAACAGGTACGGTGGCCTTTGCTCATCGAAAGACGGGATCCTGACAAATAGGGCTTCGTCCTCCTTCACGTAGACGTTTCCGCTTGTTACGCGGGTCATCGCGTACCCGCGTTCGCGATAGAAGCCGTCAATATCCTGTCCGGCCCGCTGGCTATCCACTCCGGCGGGAGGATCAACAAAGAAAAAGCTTTCAAGGGCGTGTGGCCCAAAAGCTGCTGCAGGTTTTCCTGAAGGACGGAGGCGTGTTTGACTATTTCTTCCAAGCCTTCCATCACCCCTCGCAATCCCTGTTCCATGGCGAAGTCAGACGCGGAGCAGGGATCGGCATGCCAGATGCGACCAAGATAGGCGGAAAGCGAAGGGACCGTAGCCATGAGGGGATTTCCCCCTCAAATTCTTAAAACCCGCTGTTTCCCGCCACGCCTGCGGAGGGGAAGCCATCGTGCCGGCGGAGACCGGACCGCATGCCAGGAAACGGCCTGCGGCTCAGGCAGTGGCCTTGCACGCCTTTTTTAGTCTGGACGCCCATCGTTTCCTATGAAGGTCACGCCCGTGGCCCTGGCTATCGCCCTCATCCTGCTCGCGTTCCTGGTGGTGGGGTACGCCACCCTTTCCCCTCCGCCCGCGTGCACGTGGCCGTCCTGCGGGCCTGCGGGGGGGCCTGTGGAGCCCGGGGGCGGGAGTCCTCCCGGGAGCCCCGAAGCTGGTGAAACCGGGGAGCCCGGTGCAGGCAGCGGACCTCCGGCTGCGCGTCCCCAGGAAGGGCCATCCTATGCCGAACTGACCGCGGCGGCAGGCGCGGTCCCGGACCCGGAGGCGTACGCCCGCGCGCGCTGCGCGGAGCTGGCGGGCACCTGGCCGTCCTCCTGCGCCTGGATCACGGACGGGGACGAACTCGCCTGGTGCGAGCGCTGCCAGGGGCTGGGCATCGTGTAGGCCGCTCATAGCTCACCCCCGCCTTGTCGGTCGCAGCGTTTCCCGTTTTTTGGCAGGGCAACCGCCAGCCTGCATCGCCGAGAAGCCTCCCCGCCCGCTCCACGCGCACGACCGCTCCCTGGCAGGCCGCCTCCGATCCGGCCCCCCCCGGGGCGAGAGCGTGCCATCCGCCGATCACCCGGGCTCTCCAGGAGCCTCCCCCCGCTGGGAGGGGAAAAGGAAAGAAAAAAAGGAAAACCCTAGACGCTGAACGTGGTGTTCAGCCCGTTGTTGTTCTCGTTGCTCTCCGCCACGGCGTTGAACCAGTCGGCATCCGCGCTCGCGGTGTAGGTCCCCGTGCCAAGCTGGTAGGTCGCGATGACGATGGCGGTCTGTCCCGGCACCAGGGCGATGGTCGAGGCGGTCTGCTCGCCGCCGGCGGGGGTGACGAAGAACCGCGTGGTGGATGCGCCGGCGAGGACGATCCCGACGTTCTTCACCGTGGCCGACAGGGTCACGCTGGAGTTGCTGGTGTTGCTGCCGTTCGAGCCGTTGCCCGAGACCGACGCCTGCAGCGAGATGACCCTGAGGTCAGGCAGGCTGCCGTTGCTGCCGTTGCAGGCCGCGCCTGCAAGCGAGCAGGTGCTGGTCCCGTTCCCGGTGAGGAGGGTGCAGGTGTTGCTCACGCAGGTCAGGTAGGTCTGGTTGCTCTGGTTGCCGCACGAGGAGCCCTGGGGGGAGCAGAGGTTGCTGCCCGGCCCCTGGACGACGCTGCAGGTGTTGCTCACGCATTCCAAGTGGGTCTGGTTGGTCTGGTTGCCGCAGCTGGAGCCTACGGGAGCGCACCGGTTCTGGCCGGCGCCAGCCACCCGGGTGCAACTGTAGTTCACGCATTCCAGGTGGGTCTGGTTGGTCTGGTTCTTTTTGGCCCCGGCGATGTACTGCTGGCCGGCAGGAGAGGAAAACGTGCCCGAATAGACCGCTACCCCTGCCACGATGACAACGAGAAGAACAACGGCGATGAGTGCAGTGGGTGTTGCCATGTTCTCTCTGGTATCTATTGGGGGGGAACGTATTTAAGCGCCTGGCGCCTGCAGGCATGCGGGGCATCGGACTCCTGCAATCCGGCCGTGCGGCAGCAGTGGCGGCCGCTGTCGGCCCTTGACATGGGGACCGGGGGTGAATAGTGTCCCTGCGGGTCTGCCTCCCGGTTGAAGATCGGCATGCGCGGCCCCGCGGCGCCCCACGGCCCTGCAATCCGGGAGCTTCATGACTCCTTCCAGGAGCCAGGGTGCGGATCAGATCTGCACCTCCTCGAGATCCCCCCCACATCGCTCATCTCCCCCTGTGCGCTGACGGACAACCGGAGATTGCATCCCTCCATCGGGCAGGAGACTGCCCTGGGGAGCACCCCTTTCGGGAGCCTTTCGGGGAGGAGCGTGTGCGTTCACGCTTCCAGCGTTCCGCCCGCAAGGGATGCAGCCCCGGCCTCCCGCTGGCATGCATTTCCCGCTGGCATGCATTTCCCGCTGCCTTGCCCACCCACACAAGGAGCGTGCCACATTTAACTCCCGGCGCTAAACCTCTGCCATGATCGCCCTCCTCGCCATCCAGAAGGGCAGGACCGTGCTGGTCACCCTGGCCGCCACCGCCCTCATGCTGGTCATCTACCCGCTCCTGCAGTCGCTGGGCCAGGCGGACATCTGGTTCGCGGTGATTGCTCCCGGCAACCTCGCCCTCTACCTGGCCTTCTCGATCCTGTTCGGGCTCATGACCTCACTGCAGGTCCATAGGCTGCGTGCGCGCGCCTGCCCGGTCAGGAAGAGCGGCTCCCTGGGCCTGGCGGGGACCGTCGGCGGCTTCTTCGTCGCCCAGTGCCCGACCTGCGCGGTCCTCCTCGCCACCTTCCTGCCGTTCAACACGATCATCCTGATCTCCTCCCTGAATGTCTGGCTGACCCTGGGGAGCATGGCGCTCATGCTCCTGGCTATCCACCTCCTCGGGGGGTTCAGGCCGGCGGCCCAAGGAACCCCGAAAAAAGGCGATTGATTATGCTTTGTTGCATAAATGAGGGGTATGTGTTTAGCTCGTCTAACCGTTAGCAGTCGGACACACACTTTTGACAATTCTTCCGCTCTGCGAATCAGTCGCATTGAAAATCGGCATGCCTAGACC
>JACQOD010000103.1 GCA_016202725.1 Candidatus Aenigmatarchaeota archaeon
CCCGAGCGCCGTGCTGTGGACCAAGGGAGGGGCCCGCGACATCCGCATCTGGTACAACAACTTCCGCGACGTCGTGGGCAACAACCACATCCTGATCCTCGGGGGCTGCTGCTGGAACAACTGGGGCGGGCAAGCAGGGGTCGACCCGGTGGTGCAGGATGTTGAAGCAAGGGGGAACGTCCTGACCAACGTTGAACTGACAGGGACATACGCCTACCGGGGCGCCTTGGGAGTGGAGGGTTGCCACAACTGCACGTTCCTGGACAACGTGGTCGACGGCGCAGAGACCGGGATAGGCATCCACCCGACCCAGGATGGGGACACGGGGATCTCGCTGCCGCCGAAGAACATCGAGATCTCCGGGAACAGGCTGGCCCGCATATCGTCCGGCAGCATGATCACCGTCAAGTCAGACTCCACTGAAGGGCTGGTGATACGGGACAACACCTACTACACCGACAGCCCCGCCACCTTCAGGCTGGGGAACGACATCCTTCCCCTCGGGCAGTTCCAGTCCAGGGGATACGATGCCGGCTCCGCGATCCTCCCGGCGAGCGACTTCCAGGGATAGGGGGGGAGCATGCATGGGCATGCCCTGCTCCCGGGCCTGGTCATGCCCTTTGGTTTTGCGCTCTCCATGAAAAGGCTGTTGCCTGGCGGCAGGCGGATCAGGCCTGCAGGGCCAGGGGCGGCTCAGCGTTTTAACCTGCGGGGGATACAGTATAAAGCATGCGGAAGGCAATCTCGGAGGTAGTTTCCACCATCCTCCTGCTGCTCATCGCCGTCGCCATGAGCGGGGCGGCGTGGACATTCATCGACAACTACTACGACCTCACCGCCGTGGAGCCTCCCAACGTGTTCGCCTGCGGGCCGTCCCCTCCGCCAACGTGGAGCGAGCAGGACATTCCCCTTCCCTTCAGGAACATGATGGCATATGAGCCGACCGGGTCGGCAAAAACCTACTACATCGCCATCAAGGAGCCCGGGGCGAGCAACGAGAATGACGGATTATCTCCCGTCTACGAGGGAGGCACGAGGGGACCGTGGCTTGACTTCGGAGGTCCTGTCGGGCCGGTGGGGACCAGCTTCTCTGTGGGGGACGCCCTTGCCGTGCGGGAGGGGACGTATCTCGTAGGCTTGGACGGCATCACGTTTTCTCCTGCCGCAACAGAGGCGCAGCCGTTCAAGATGTACGCCTACAACGGCGAGAAGGTCATCCTGGACGGGGGCTACAGGCCGGAGGATTTCTGCGGGGTCGTCACCAACTGGGCAAATTATGCGGAGGAGGAGGTCCTTGCCTTCCGGGGCGAGTACGGGATCTTCGAGGGATTCACCCTGCAGGGCTGTTACGTGAGCTGCGCGAAGCTCTCGGGGAAAAACATCATATTCAAGGACAACACCGTGATCGGGAGCCTGGAAGAAGGCATCAAGGCCATCATAGGCTCCAAGGACGTCTTGATCATCGGCAACGAGTTCTTCGAGTTCGCGAACGAGGCGATTGACGACTTCGGCTCGGAAGACCTCTCCATCATTGGCAATGAGTTTCATGATGGCGTGCATCTGGTGGAAGAGTGCAATGGTCAGCCATACGATCGCGGCATAGGGACCCCCCTCTGGACAAAGGCAGGGACGGAGAGGGTCTCGGTCATTGGCAACACCTTCCGCGATCTCAATGTCAACCAGCATGCCCTCATCGTCGGCGGCTGCTGCTGGAACAACTGGGGCGGGCAAGCAGGGGTTGACCCGGTGGCTCGGGAAGTGAAGGCCATCCGGAACACGTTCCAGAACATCACGCTCATGAGCACCCTCGACGAGCGCGGGGTAGTTGCCTCGGAGGGCTGCCACGACTGCGAGATCAGCGGCAACCTCATCGAGGATGCCGACGACGGCATTGGCGTGCGGGCCACCATCGATGACCAAAACAAGGTGGTGGAGACCAAGAACCTCGTGGTCAGGGACAACACCCTCGCTGGGATCCGCACCGGCAGGCTCTACAACATCAGGGAGGAGTCCGCGGTGGGGCTCGCGGTCCAGGGCAACGCCTTCTACCTTGGCGGGAAGGAAAGCGTCCGCTACGGCGATGATATCATGACGTTCAACGACTTCCAGGCCTTGGGGTATGACGCCGGCTCCCTCATCTGCCCGCTCGCTGGATAACGTACGGTCGGATGGCATGCGGCATACTCCGCAGATCCGTTCCCGGCCCCTCATACCTACTTGGTCTGGCTCGTTGCACACTGCGGGATCCCTTGAATTTCATTGTTCCCACCTGTTGGGAACCGATAGCATGCGTTGTACAGCTAGCCTGCAGAGGCGCGAGAAAGAGCGCCGCATGCAGCCTGCGAACACGTCAGTACGCCCGGTCCATGGAGGGGAGCCCCGTCCAGGGCCCTGCAGGCCACCGGGCCAGGATGGCCGCAGCTTTTTATGCGCCGCGGGGTATGTAATGCATGGCCCTTCCCCCCCTGGTCCAGGAGTACTTCTGGTGGATGGTCCTGGCCGTTTTCCTTGCAGGGACAGCAGCCCTCTGGCGGCTGAAGGCGCAGCGCTTCCTGATCATCTTCCTCATCCGCACCCAGCGGGGGATCGGCCTGCTCGACCGCCTCGGGAGCATCAGCCCCGCAGGGTGGAAGTTCCTTGCCGACCTCTCGGTCATGATCTCCTTCGGCGGCCTGGGCGCGGCTTATGTGGCGACGCATCGCAAGCCCTGGCCGTTCCACCTGGTCCTGGGCGCGCTTGCTGCAGTGTTCCTCATCCCCTTGGCCGGCTTGCTCGGGTCCGGGATACTCTTCCTGGGGGTGCTCGCTGCCACGGCCGCGGCCCACAGGATCGGCCGCCGGGCAGGCCACTTCCTCCTGGGAGCGGGAATCATGTTCGGGCTCGTGCTGGGCGTGACCGGAGCCGGGGGCATCACCCTGCCCGCGGTCCTGATGGCGGGCATCACCGCCGTGGTGGGCATCCCGGGCATCCTGATTTCCTTCCTCTTCATCCAGGCCTTCGCGATCGTGGCCCAGGAATCCACCACGCCCGGCATCTCCCCTCTCCTGCCCGGCCTCTCCCAGGCGGGGGAGCTGGGGTTCTTCTTCCCCGGCCTGGACATCTTCATCCCCCTCTGGTCCGGGCTCGCCGCCATCATCATTCTCCTGGTCTCGCATGAGTTCTGCCACGGCATCCTGGCCCGCGTCCAGGGGATCCCGGTCAGGTCCATGGGCATCGTCACCTTCGGCATCATCCCGATCGGGGCGTTCGTGGAGCCGGACGAGAAGGCCATCGAGGCCAAGAGATCCGAGGAGAAGATGCGGGTCTACACCATGGGTTCCTTTGCAAATCTGATGGTGGCCGCCATCGCCACCCTCCTGCTGGTGGCGGTCTCCCTGCAGGCCGCTGCCCTGGTGGAGCCCGTGGGAGTCCAGGTGGTCTCGGTCCAGAAGGGCTTCCCGGCCGAGGCCCTGCCTCCCGGAGCCATCATCACGGCCGTGGACGGGACCCCGGTCCTGACCGTGGAAGAGTACACCAGGGCGGCCGCGGCCCGCCGGCCGGGGGATGCCCTGGTCCTCGACACCGGCAACGGCACGTTCCAGCTCACGTCGGTGACCCCCCCGTCGGGGCCTGAAAGGGCCTACCTGGGCTTCACCCTGCAGACCGCGACAGAGCTCAAGCAGGGCCAGGAAAGCCAGGCGGGGATGCTCGCCCTCCTCGGGAGCCTGGGATCCACCCTGCACATCATCTTCTTCTTCAACCTCAACATCGCGGTGGTGAACCTCCTGCCGGTCCTGCCGTTCGACGGCTCCAAGATGTTCGAGGAGCTGCTCAAGAGCTTCAACATCAAGGCCCAGCGGAGGAAGAAGATCGCGAACGCCATCATCTTCCTGGTCGTGGCCCTCCTCATCCTGAACGCCCTGCCCCTGGGCAGCATCGCCGCGGGGGCGCTGGGGGGCTGACGTCCGTGAACAACCCCCCTCCCGCGGGCCGTGACGACGCGGAAGGGCACAGCTGCCAAGGGAGTGAATATGTCCGACACTGAGGGCGAACCACAGCATAACGTGAACCGTCTTCAAGACCTCGGACGAGGAGATGATGCCATTGCGCATCCGCAGGCATTCGCTTATCCGCAATGGGATTTCGCCGCCAGCTCGGGGAAATGGACAGTTTATTTTGCGGTCACACCTTAGGAAAGCACGCAGAGAATCTGCATGTCTTGTGCGAACTGCTGGACCCCCATCCTTAACGTCGCGCGTCCCGGTTATGAACGGTGACGGGATACTGGGTCATGCGGGCGACCGCGGAGGCGAAGGCTTCGGGGTCCGACAGCCGGAGGGAGGACAACAGCGCGCCTGCGCCGGCGGGTACGATGTCCCGGGTCTGCACGACGAAGTCGTGCACCTCGCCGGGGGTGCGGAGGATTCTATAAGCGTCGTGGTCTGCCGCATCAGCCGCTGCCCCTGCACGGCGCAGGATCTCTTCAGCTGGCAGGGCGACGGCCGTGCGGTACGTGAACGTGACATTGGAAAGCCCGTCGACCAGGCCGGTCAATGCGGAGAACTGGGATTCGCGGGGGATGCCGTACTCCTCCTCGATTTCGCGGGCAGCCTGCTCCGCTGCCTTCCCGGCGAGGTGTGCCCCCGGCTGGGGGAGGTCGAGGAACCGGCAGTCCGACTCCAGCTGCCCGCCCGGGACGTGCCAGAACCGGGGGTACAGCACCGTGGTGCTCCCCCGCCTCCCTACGATCGCTTCGCCTGACTCGCTGGCCACAGCCGTGGTGACGGCGAGCGCATTCGAAAAGTATGCCCCTTCGTCCCCGAACTCCTGCTGCCCGGCTTCGCGGAGCAGGCTGTCCCAGGAGGGATCCCGCGTGGCGCGCGCGTTCGTCGCCCGCACCTCCCGGAAGTGGGTGGGACCGACCAGGAGGACGGCCTGGCCGCCCTCCCAGCGGATCCCCGCATAGCGCGGCTGCCGGTCCTCCCGGCCGGCCTCGCTGATGAGTTCCAGGTGCAGCGCACGGTCCAGGCGCTCGTGGCGCGCCACCCGGCAGTCCCGGTCAAACGATGCCCCGGGAGGATAGAAGGGGGACATCCGCACATCAGGATGCACCGCCATCGCCGGGCCCGGCTCGACCCGATAGCCTGCAATCTCAGGCCCGGCAATCAGGGCAAGCCGCTGCACCCATGTGTCCATGGCAGGGCTGCGCGTATGGGTTTAAGAATATCGTACGTGTTTAGGTACCCTCAATATGCCCGCTATGTATCGATTTCCCCGGATGTACGCCAACGCATGTCAAAACGGCCGTGTGGCCTAAGCATGCCGATTTTCAATGTGACTGATTCACAGAACGGAAGAATTGCCAGAAGTGTGTGTCCAACTGCTAACGGTTAGACGAGCTAAACACGTACAGAATATCCTCCTACCTCACCGCGAGGGTAGCTGGCGGAGGGAAGACCCCCAAAACCCCCCCGCAGAAACCGCTACCAAACGGCCTCCTTTCCAGGCCCGGAAACAGCCCCTCAAAACAATTTAAATACCCGCGAGAAGGAATTGGCAAGGGAATCCCATGGCAGACGAAACCACGCAGCCCGCAGAGGTACTGGAGCAGCCGGCCAACGGCCAGGCGGCGGAAGAAGAGGTGTCCGAGGAGGAAGAGGAGAAGCTCCCCTTCCCCACGGCGGCGATCGTGCGCCTGATGAAGGCGCGGATGGACCAGGACAAGATGATCAAGAAAGAGGTCAAGATCGCCATGAACAAGTGGCTCGGGAGCCTGGCCATGCAGGTGTCCAAGGACATGAACAAGTTCCCGTACGTCATGATGCACCTCCACGAGTTCCAGAAGGCCATCGAGCCCTACACCAGCATGGAGGCCTTCCAGAAGGAGAAGGACCGCATCCTGTCCCACATGGACGCCATCAAGAAGGACATCGAGCGCCTCGAGCGGGACCTTGGCAAGCGCGAAGAGGACGCGTTTTAACCCCCCCTTTCTTTGTTCCGGCCCAGCGGCAGGGCCGTCAGCTATTTTAAGCCGCGCACCCATGTCCTTCGTACGCGAGGGTGTCCGAGCGGCCAAAGCCTCGGTCCGCGGGACCGGGCAGTCACAGGGGCTAGCTTGAGGGGCTAGTGGCTTAGAACTCCTCCGGGAGTGGGCTTTGCCTTCGCAGGTTCGAATCCTGCCCCTCGCATGATCGGCGCGCCGGCTGCGGCGCGCGCTTCAGGACGGGGAGGAAGGGAGCGCAGGGCGGGCATCCGGAAGCGCGCGCGCCTCTTCCGCCACTCCAGGGCGGCCCGCCTGGCCAACCGCCTGACCGAGGCCCGGATGAGAGTCGACTCGCTCACGCTCGCTCGCGGTGAGCCCGGTGTCGACCGCGCTGCTTATAAACACGGCAATCCATGAATATGCATGGAAGTTCCCGGCACCCTGTGCAAGCTCCGACCATCGCTGCACGCAGCGGACCGGATGATCAGCCAGGGCATCGCCACCGGGGAAGTGCTCGAGGCCATCCTCAAAGGCGCCAAGCGCCGGGAAGGCGAGCGCGTCGTCTCGACCCTCAAGGGCAAGGAGGTCGTCTTCGTCAAGCGCCCCTGCCGGTACTTCCTGGTGACGGCCTACTGGCTGACGTGATGCTATGAACATGAGCGCCTGTCCCCTCTGCAGAGGGACAATGAAAGAAGCGGAGGTCCCCTACGCCTACGCTGGCGTTCCGCTCGGCCGGTTTCCGGCCGAGGTCTGTCAGCGCTGCGGAGAGACCTTCTTCACGGAACCAGGGTGGCTGCGCATAGAGCGCCTTGCGCGGGAGAAGGGATTGTGGGGCGCGGGAAGCCGCGTCAAGGTCGGCTACTCCGGCCACTCTCTGATCCTTCGCATTCCTGGGAAGCTGGCCGCGGCTACGGACCTCAAGAAGGGAACCACCGTCTACCTGCAGCCCGCGGGCAAGGGCAAGCTGCTCGTCGAACGGACATCCGGCACCTGAGCGGGCCTTCAATGCCACCGCCTGGCCAGCCACCCTCGCGGCGAATGCAGTCGTCATCCCGGTCTTTTTCGACCTCCCGGCAGCCCTCCTGCCCGGGCACCTCCTGAACCCCACGGGCATCCGGCGGTGGGCCGCCATTGGCGACGCATGCCGGTAGGAGAAGTGCGGCCTCGGAATCCTGCCCACCCTGGCTACGGAAAGCGGGTACGTGTTTAGCTGCCAAACGCATGCTATCGGTTTCCAACACGGAGG
>JACQOD010000001.1 GCA_016202725.1 Candidatus Aenigmatarchaeota archaeon
CGGCTTTACTGGTTCGGGCATGTTTCATTGTGCATGGACTCCTCTAACCGTGAAGCGTTCCTTCAATGGGTCATCATTCCTGCTGGGCAACGCCTCCTGTCTGGCTTTTCACCCTGCCGATGGCCAATTCGGCCATGGGGGCAGTGGTCGCATTATTTTCTGTCGATTCCTTAGCCTCTGTATCCGCGCCTTCTCGACAGCAATGCTCCCGCGACTTTTTCAACAACGCCCGCTGAGCCGCAACCAATATAAGGATGCCCCACAACACAAGGAATGCTCTCCCTCCCATTGCCGCGCATCAGGGAGCTCCTCCAGAAGGAGCGCAAGCTCCTCGTCTACCATCGCGATGGGGACGGGACGACTGCTGCGGCCCTGCTGCAGCGCCACCTCCCCATGGAAGCCCTGTCCCTGGAGAGCCCTCACCTCGATGCGGACATCCTCGCCGCGATCAGGAGGCGGAAGCCTGAAGTGATCATCTTCGCGGACCTGGCGGTCGACCAGGACTGGGAGCTCCTCCTGGAGCTGGAGCAGGAGGCCAGGCTGCTGGTCATCGACCACCACCTCTACGTGAAGGACGTGGGCTCCCCCCGGACGGTGTACGTGAACCCCCGCCTGCAGGAGCGGGAGGCATACCTGCCTGCAGCGTACCTGGTCTACCAGATCCTGCGCGCCCTGGGGAAGCCTGCGGAGGCCTGGATCGCCTGGATGGGCGTGATCGCCGACTACGGGACGAAGTCGTGCAGGGACCTCCAGGACGACCTGCGGAAGGAGCGGCCCGACCTTGCCGCGGGAGGATTCTCCTCCCCCCTGGGGCGGGCGGGGGCCCTCATTTCCAGCGCCATCACCGCCGCGGGGGACAAGGGCGCGGCCCTGGCCCTGCAGGCCCTGCGGGAGGCGAAGGGCCCGGAGGACTTCTCCAGGCAGCCGCAGCTGCAGGCGTGGCGGGAGGACGTGGAACACGAGATCAGGAATGTCGTGGACAGCTTCCTCGACCGGCGCGAATTCCACGAAGCCGAGGGCCTGGCCATCCTGGATCTCGACACGAAGTTCAGCATCGCCTCCACGGTCTCGACCATCCTCTCCGACCGGAATCCGGATCTGGTTATCGTCATCAAACGCCCCCTCCGGAAGGAGGGGATCAAGCTTTCGCTCCGCAACCAGAGCGGGCGGGTGGATCTCCACCTCCTAGTGAAGGAGGCGGCCCGTGGCCTGGGAAGGGCCGGAGGCCATGAGAAGGCCGCGGGCGCGCTCATCACCGACTGGCCGCTGTTCAAGAAGCGCTTGCTGGCCCTGCTGCGCAAGAGCGGGGGCAGCGCCCCCGCAAAGGGCCGGAAGAAAGGGTGACCCCGGGGGGCCTCCGGGGAACAGGATCCCCGATCATCACGGCTTCCGCAGCACGACGAAGAGGTGGTCCTTCTCGAGGGGGTCGAGCCGGATTTCCTCCACGATCTCGAGCGCCCGCACGCGGGCGAGCTCCCTCCGGAAGACCTGCTCGGGCGGAGCCGTCACGTCGATGGAGCGGGCCTTGATGGCCAGCAGGGCAAAGCCCCCTTTCTTCAGGAAGCGCGCCGCGTTGCGGAGCAGGATCTCGGCCTGGTCGTCCGCGGCGACATCCTGGTAGATGACATCAACGGGCTCCACCCAGGCGTACCGACCAGGGAGTTTGGCGTTCGCCAGGACGGGGATGATATGCGGGCGCAGCTGCGCCAGCTGGGCGAGGTCGCGCATGCTGCGCTCGGAAATCTCCACGCCGTAGACGGCGCCCTCGGGGCCGATAATGTCGGACAGGAAGGAGGCGGTGTTGCCGTTGGCGATGCCCAGGTAGAGGACCTTCGCCCCCAGGGGGAAGGGGAAGGTGCGCAGGCCCTTCACCAGGGCAGCTGCCAGCTTGGAGCGGGTCGGGTCCCAGACCCGGTATTCCTTCCCCTCCAGCTGGAGGAGGTCCTCGGAGTAGGCCCGTATGCCGGGGACAGCGTTCCGCGTGAGCAGCTTTCCCCGCAGCCGCCAGACCCCTGGAAACTGCATGCTCACCCCAGGAACGTTCCCGGAGTGCTCTCTCCTCCGGCCAGGCGCGCTCATAGTCATCAACCATCACTCCTCCAGCAGGGGGATGAGGTTATCGGTAAGGGGGATCTCCACCACGGGCGAGCGCGCCCTGGCGGCTTCACGCGTCTCCCGCCGCAGCAGCTTTGCCGCGCGCCACGCCTCATCAGTGGGATACCGCCGCCGGAGGAGGCGTTCCACATCAACCCTGTCCAAGCCATCGAAAAAGACGGGAACGACCCCCTCCGGGAGCCGCGCCACCTCCTCCGAAGAAGTGGCCAAGGGGTAGGCGATGCTCCCCTTCTGGCGCAGGGCGAGACCGAGCGGCACGGCGAGACACGATTCCGGCTCCACGACGGCATACCCGCCAGGCGCGGGAGGGATCTGCGCTTCGCCCATCGCCGACTTCATCTTACTCTCCGCATCGAGCCGCAGGTCGGAGAGGTGGATGGGAACGTCATCCCCATAGGCATTCATGGCTTCCCGCATGATATCTGCGAGGGTGTACGAACGGACCGGCGTGGCAGACACGTAGCGGACCCCCCGCATCCGCGAGTGCCAAACGCGCTCTGCCTGGGCAAGCGCGCGCGCGACGCGAAGGGGAATCGTCAGGTCGTTCAGGGTCGTATCGGCGATGATCACCTTGCGGTCGTGGATGTCCTTCTTCTTGAGCCCCTCGACCCTCCCTGGATACACGCGGAGATCCTTCGCGAGGGACGGGTGGGGGCTGGTCTCCAGGTAGAGGTATATCCCCAGCATGCACGCATACGGCATGCCCCGGGGAAACCCGTCCAGCACCACGCCGTACACTGTCACGTCGTCCTTGCCCACCCACTCCCGCAACCGGGCCTCCTTGATGCCCTGCGTGAAGGCGTACAGTTCCTCCTTGCGGTCCCGGTTAAGTGGCATCCGTTCCCTCCTCGTCGAGCGACAGCAGGAGACGGTAATAATCCCTCTCCGCCCGCGGCTCCGGCGGGCCGGAAATCCGCCGCCAGACCTTTACCGCGGCCTGCTCCACCCCCCGCCAGAGCGTGCCGTAGTCCTCGGGGGCAAGCGTACCCGCCTCCAGGCTCTGCAGGAAGGCCTCGCGGTCCTGCGTCTCCGTGTACAGGCGGACCGCGGCGTAATCGGTAATTCCCTGCATGTCGAACCCGGCCGCCAGGATCAGGTGATCAAAGCCGACCACCTTCTCCCAGCGCCGCAGTTGGCGGTAGAGCAGCATCAGGTCACGTCCGGTGCTCACGATGTCGTCGAAGCCCACGGCAACCACCCCACCCTCCTTCCGCAACTCGTCCGCACCCTCGCAGACCTCCTCTTCGGTCGGGCTGGTGATGGCTCGCCTCCTACGATTTCGCGTGACTGGATAGGTGACCACTCGCGCATGCTGGCGCAGCGATTCCTCGAACGGCCTGCCCACGGTCAGGCCGCCGGTCTGCATGGGCAGGTAGAGGAAACCGCTGCCTGGGTACCGGCCAGCCACCTCATCGCCCATCTCGCGGGACACCTGGTAGAACGTCCGGCCGTCCAGTTTCACCCCAATCTGCTGGTGTGCCATGCGTCACTCCATCACCTTGATGTGGTCAATGATCTTGTCGCCGTCGCGGTCAAGCCCCTCCACCACGCAGGCGAACGGCCCCCCCTGATAGGAGGCGGTGAGCATGTCGAGATGCTGGGTCAGGCCGATGATGGCGGCGTGAACCCCGCGCGTGCGCATGCCGCCGACCACGAGCACCTGCTTCCCCTTCTCGAAGGGGTTGTCGACCTTGATAATGACACCCATCCAGGGATCCTTGTAGATCTTGCCGGTGCGGGCGGACTTGATCTGCTCATTCGCGACATCGAACTGGACCGGCAGCGAGCCGTTCAGGCGGTGGATGATCGTATTGGTCTTGGCATTGCCAACGAGGATGAGATGGTGCTGGAGATCCTCCTGCTTGGCGTCCACGTCGAAGAGGTACCGCGAGAAATCGGCCTCGCGGAGCATCCCGCCCAGCAGCAGGCCCAGGTCGAACGTGTGGGCGCCGTCCGAGGATGCGGTGTCAAACTCCCCGTGGGGGTACGGATATCCCAGGATGACCTTGGCAGTGAGCTTCCCCTGGTCTACGAACGGGTGGAAGAACTTGCTCGCCCGAAACTTTTGCACCGGGGAGTTCCCGGGAATCGCGACCGGGTCGTCGTGCAGCTTGACCGCCACCACGGGGGAAACCAAGCCGTACACCTTGGCCACCATGCCGAAGCGCTTCTCCTGGCGGACGGGGACGATGATGCCCGCCTGCTCAAGCTTGCGGACGTGGTAGTAGACCTTCTGCTCATGCTCCTTGAGGGAGCGGGCGATGTCCAGGGGGCAGCCCGGCTGCTGCACCAGCTCCTGGACGATGCGCAGGGCGAGCGGATGGTTGAGCGTGGCGAGGCCGCGCGGCTGCACGAGGGTGGACTCGTAGGCCTTCTTCACGCCTTCGTGCTCCTCGACTAAAATCGATGCCATGCTCCACCCTCGCGCTCAAGTGCATCCACCGCCTTAATACCCCGCAGGCAGGATTTATAAGCTTTTATGAACGCCCTCGTAATACGCTGATTTTTTCAAGGGTATGTCCTGCGCGGGCTGTCCTGAAGGTTTTCGTAAAAGCCCCCGGCCTGCTCGTACAAGTGGTTCTTAAGTCGCGCCACTATAGGGTCGGATACCCTCATACCCTGGGAGGCCCTGTCTGCAGGGCTTCCTGGCGCAGGCGGGCGTCCGCCTGCGCCTTTCGCTGCTCCTAGGGGGAGAGGACCCTATGGGTGATACGCATCAACCGGCCTGCCAGCTCTGCACGGGAGCCATCCAGGAATTCCAGTGCATGGAATGCCTAGCCGCCGCGCTCCCCATCCCCCCTCCCCTCCGGCACCGCTTCGGCCGGTTCCAGCGGGTGCTCCGCTTCTACTATGACGCGTTCGGCAGGGCGGCAGGCACCTGCGCCTCCTGCGACCAGGCCGCGCCCCTGCTCTGCAAGGGCTGCTACCACGACCTCGTCCGGCAGTGGCAGGACGGCGCGGGGATGAGCCCCCTGCTGGAGGGAGGGAGATGATGGCCGGGCAAACGTTTATACGGCAGCGCGCGGAGTCAGCAGTGATGAGTACGCCAGATGCAGGGGGCAGGACAGGACTGAAGACCGTCTCCATTATAGCCACCGGCGGGACCATCGCGAGCGGGACCGGGGAGAAGGGCCTCAAGCCCACCTACCAGCTCGGCGAGATGCTCTCCGAGCTGCCTGGCCTGGATGAGCTGGCGGTCATCCGCCCGCACCAGCTCATGAACAAGGACTCGTCCGACATGACGCCGGAGGACTGGGTCCGCATCGCGGTGCAGGCGTACAAGGAGCTCCAGCTTGCGGACGCGGTCGTCATCACGCACGGGACCGACACCATGGCGTACACCTCCTCCATGCTCTCGTTCATGCTCCGCAACCTCGACAAGCCGGTCATCCTGACCGGGTCCCAGCGGCCCTGGGCCGAGCCGCGGTCGGACGCGAAGACCAACCTCCTGGATGCCGTCAGGGTCGCGGTGCAGGCCGCGGACCACCGCCTGCGGGGCGTGTATATCGTCTTCCACGGCAAGATCATCAAGGGCTGCCGGGTGAAGAAGTCCAAGTACCTGGAGCACTCCGAGCTCGACGCCTTTGATACGATCAACTACCCGCTCATCGGCCTGGTGAAGGACACCCACCTCGCGGTGAACCCCCTGCTGGCCATGTCCCCGCAGGCGGAGGGGGGGGAGCCCGCGCTGGACACGCGCATCGACAAGCGGATCCTGATGTTGACGCTCACGCCGGGCTTCGACCCCACCCTGCTCGACAGCCTGCGGGACCGCTACCAGGCCATCATCATCCAGGCCTACGGGCTGGGCAACATGCCCATCACCGGCAAGGCGGCCATGGTCCCGCACATGAAGGCGTGGCTGGACGAGGGCAAGATCGTGGCCGTGACGTCCCAGGCATGCTACGAAACCGATCTCAACCAATACGAAACGGGGAGAAGGTTCCTGGAGCTGGGGATCATCCCCACCCTGGATATGACCCAGGAGGCGGCCTACACCAAGATGATGTGGGCGCTCGGGCAGGCTAACGAGCGCGGGCAGGTGCACGACCTCATGTGGACGAATATGGCCGGGGAGATCTGGCCCTTGAACGGCAACGGCAGGACCCTCGACATCATGGGCGAGATGGCCCGCTACCACGACCTGACCCGGCGGCTGTATGAAAGCAACACCCAGCTCATGGAGGTCATGGGCACGATCTTCTCCAAGATCAAGGCGAGCAGGTGACGCATTCAGTATTCAAGCGTGGTCGGGAGGCCCGCCTCCTGAATACGCCGCACCTTCTCTTCATGACTGATTGATTGTTGTTTCCCGCGCTCCACGGCTTCCTTGATTTCCGCTTTCGTTGCCGTGCATGCACTGCACGCTTGTTCCACCCGGATCTTGGGCTCATGGTAGTAGGGGGTCCGCTTCGCTCCTGCGGCGATCCGGCTCACATTCCAGCTTCTATATCCCGGGATGAAGCGGACGCGTACCATCCCCTTTCCACACATCGGGCAGAGAATATCCTCAATCTTCTCCGTGTACCTCTCCGAGGAACGATCGCCAACCTCAGCCATGCTATCCCACCACCTTCCCCATTTCTGCGAGGACGATGTCCTTCTGCTTCTGCTCTACCAGGGGGAACTGCTGGAGAATGTGCGCCATCTCGTCCCTGGAGATGCCGTACAGCTGGGCCGCGAGGGCGTCTATCTGGGCCCTGACCAGCGCCCGGTCAGCCTCGTTGGTGACCCCTTCCACCCCCATGTTCCGCTGCAACTGGCTGAACTCGCGCGTGACGCACACCAGCTGCGCGACGCGGCGGGAAATGGCCTCGTATTCCTTGCCCGAAGACAGGCGGGGGACTGGGGTTTCGAGGAAATTGAACATGGTGACGTTGGCGCTGACTTTCTGGCGTATGAAGTAGTCCACCACAAAACTGTTCATGATACCTACAAGGAAACAGAGCTCCTTCAGGTTCGGGAGGCGGACAATGGCAATAGAATGCCCGCACACGTATCCAGGGGGGACGACGGTGGAAATGAAGGTGCGGTAGTTCGTGGAGCTCGCGATAAGTCGGTAGGCCATCCAGTATCCCTTGTGGTATATTTTCTCCGGCTTGATGTTCTCCAGAATGTCTTTCTCGAAGATCTTGTATCGGGGGGTGGGCGCCCCTCTCCATTGGTGCGTATATTGCTCAATGTTCTTCCCCTCCAGCATCGGGATCCCGAACAGCTTGCCCTCCTGGAACAGGTGGCTGTCGTTGGTCATGTCGAAGCCCCTCGAGATGGTGATGTTCCAGGTCCCTTCCAGCCGCTGGCCGAGCGGCGGGTGAGAGAGCAGCTTCTGGACGATCTGGTAGTCGAGCGGGGTCTTGATCTCCAGGACGCCCCAGGATGTTGGCGAGGATGCCTTGATGAAGTCGGTGGAGATGACCGTGGGGTGCTGGAGGGCGCGCTTGAGGTCATCGGCGCCATGGAGGAAGAAGGCGCAGGGGAAGGAGGCGGTCTTGCCCCCCTTCCGGAAGGCCAGGAGAATGGGCTTGTAGCTCGCGTGCACGTCAGGGAAGATGGCTTGGCCGCGGTTCTCGAAGGAGTAGAGGGATTTGACCTGCGTATGGTCGAACAGCATGCTGCGCAGGCCCTTCGCCCCGAGGTCGGTGTAGATGCCGCTGGGGAGGACCAGCCCCGCCATGCCTCCCTCCTTGAGGAGCTGGTAGGCGCGCTCGGCGAACAGCTTGTAGAAGTCGATGTCACCGCTCACCTTCCTCGCTCCCGCTTCGGCGCTCTGCCACTGGTAGTGCTCCCGGAAGTAGGTGGAGTAGGCCTCGTACTCTTGCAGCTTCTCGTGCCACGCCTTCTTCAGGTAGGGGCGCGTGCGCATGAGCTCGGCCATGCGCCGCTTGGCCTGCTGGGTAGGCAGGCCCTTGAAACCGGGGTCTTTCTCCTCGAAGAACTCCTGGGAGTCGGGTTTCCACTTCTCCCAGGGAGGGTTGCCTAAGAGCACGTCAAACCCCCCGTGCTCGTGCACGAGCGGGAAGACCCGCTTGAAAACGAACGCCCGCGGGAACTCCAGATCCTCCACGAGGGAATCACGCTCCACAATCTTGAGCCGGGGGAGCTTCTTGGGATTGTCGGCCGCCCGGAGGAAGAGGTTCAATCGCGCCAGCCGGGTGGCGCGCGGGTCCTTGTCAATGCCATACAGGCAATTCTCCAGCACGGCGTCAAGGAAGCTGCTTAGTTCGGCCAGCGGGACGTTTCCCCCGTTGCCGTTGCGCGCGCGGCTGACGAACCAGCTTTTGAACTGCTCATACGCCTGCACGAGAAAGGTTCCCGAACCGCAAGCTGGATCAAGAATGCGCAGTTGGAGGGCTTCCTGCGGGCTTTTGCAGCGCTCCAGCAGTTCGCCCGCGGTGGCGCGAACAAGATGCTCCACAAGGAACTGGGGGGTGTAGTAGATGCCGCTCTGCTTGCGGCCGTAGCGTTCCTTCTCCAGGCCCGTGCGCTTCGCGGTCTGCTTCACCTTGTACGACAGGTAATTCTCATAGGCGTGCCCCAGGATATCGGTGCCAATGGCCTCGAAACGGTAGCGGAGCCCGGTCTTCGGGTGGACATAGAACTCCCTGAGGAGCGGGACAAAATCCTCGTTCTTAATAGTCAGCCCGTCAATACGGTGGCTGTCAAAGATGGTGCTGTCGTACCTCTTCTTCATCTTCTCCCAGAGAAGGCAGAGATACTCCCTATAGAACTGGATGCGTTTGTTCTGCTCCCACCGCTCCAAGACGTTCTTCATTTGCAGTTCCGGGTCCACCCCGTTGTCCTCCAACATGCGGGAGAAAATTATCCGGTCGAGGATGTGCTGGACGCAGGCGTCCAGCGAGACGTCCTCGCTCTGCTGAGACGTATCGAAGAGCATGCTGTTCTGCTCTCGGATGGCCTTGGTCAGCCGTTCACGGGTCTTCAGAAGCTGCTCGGTGAGGAGATCCTCGACGCTCTCGCTTTCCTTCCATTTCTTGTGCGCCTTGGCGAACTGGTCAAGCGCCAGCCCGCCGCGCTCCCTGCTCAACAACAACAGCCAATGGAGGCGCTCCTCGTTCTGAAGGCATTCCTCGAGGCTGAACTCCTGGAAGAGTTCCGCATCCTCTGGCCGGTCGAAGAAGTCGGAGTTGTAGACCCGCCACCGCAGGAAGTTCGTCAGCACGACCCACCGGATGCCACTATTCTTTCCGTAGGAGAGGGCCTGCTCGATATCCTCGTTGTTGTTCAGGGCATTCGAGAAACGCTTCACCTCGAGATAGAAGGAAGCGCGCAACTCGCTCGCCTTGCGGAATGCGTAATCCACCCGAGTCGTGTGCGAGCCGCTCCGCACGCGCGTCTGGGGCTTGACCTCTTCACTTAGCCAATCCCACCCCATCGCCTCGAAGAGTGGCTTAAGAAACTCTTCGGCCCGCTTTTCCGACTCGTTCTTGAGATTCAGTCGCTGGCACTTCTCGAGCAGCGTGGCTATGGCGCTTCGTAGGGCCTGCTCATCGACCATACTGCCATAGTTTTCTTCAAGGCTTATAAGACTACGGGGGGTGGGGGGCCGCTACCGGATGAAGGGATGGGGTAGCAAGATGCAGCTCACACGTCCGGTGACGACAGCACAATGATGGTCTGGGTGTTGTCCACTCCTTCGAGGGAGCGGAGCTGGTCGATGATGAAGCGGTTGAGCTCGTCCATGGTCCGCAGGCGGACCTTGACGATGATGTCCGTGCCGCCGGTCACGATGTAGGTCTCCTCCACCGGGGGGAACTGGGCGATCTGCTTGGCCAGGGTGGCCTGGGACACCTTCCTGCCGGAGGGCAGGATGTACGTGACCGTGATCAGCACGAAGGCCAGGATCTCCTTCCCCAGCTTCCGGTGGTCGACCAGGGCCGTATAACCCGTAATGACGCCCGTTTTCTCCAGCTTCTTGATGCGGTTGTGTACGGTCGTGACCGGGATGAGGGTCTTCTTGGAGATCTGCTGGGTGGTGAGCTTGGCGTCCTCCTGGAGGAGGGCCAGGATCCGCAGGTCCTTCTCGTCCAGCTTGGCTTCCATACGGAGGATTATTCTGCTTCTTTATATTGGCGTGGCGTCCTATCCCTTCCGAAGCCGTCCGGAGCGAGGGATATTCCAC
>JACQOD010000094.1 GCA_016202725.1 Candidatus Aenigmatarchaeota archaeon
GTGTAGCTGCACAACGCATGCTATCGGTTTCCAACACGGAGGGAACAATGAAACCAGATACAAGGGAACCTGCGGTGTGCGATGAGCTACACACATACAAAAGCCCGTAGGTGTGTAGCGCACATGCCTGCACGCCGTAGCGTGGCGGTTCCATTGTGACAGGGACACCATCAAGAATGCATCGCCACTTCGCTTCGTCATCAGTTCAACACGTACAAAAGCCCCGTGGCAGCCTCTGAAGGGGGGGACGGCATGCACCTGCTTCCGCGCCTGTCACCCCTTTGGGAACGGAGAGCCCCGATATCCCCCGCGAACGCCTCATGGCGGGCCAGCGGGGGCGGCGAGCGGCGCTGCCCGCAGCTTGGCGAGGACCGCGTCTCCCTGCCGCTCCAGGAGGAGCTCGAACAGTTCCAGGAACAGCCGGGGATCCAAACCTGCTTCCAGCAGGGCCTTCCCCAGCAGGTCCCGGCCAGACTCCTGGGCAGAGCGGGCCTGCTGGGCGATCGAGAGGGCGGGGATCTCCCGTTCCTGGGTGAAGGCCAGGAGGGCCTGGTCTCTGAAGCGCGCTTCCAGCGCGGAGAGGTCCTCGGGGCAGACCAGCTTGATGATCGGTTTGAGGGGGTGGGGCTCGGCCAGGATGCCCTGCAGGGCCTGCTCGGCTGCCGCGGCTGAGGGCACGGCCTGGTAGTGGATGGCCCGCTGGTTGCGGAAGGGGTGGAAGCTCACCTCCCCGGAGGCGGTGTCGATGAGGCAGTAGGTCCGGGGCGTGGTGGCGTCCTGCTTGAGCTGGGTGGCCACCGTGGACCCCGGGAGGATCAGGGGCTTGCCATGCACCTGGCTGCGGTGGGATTCGTGGATGTCCCCGCAGAGATACAGGTCAAACCCCTGTGGCAGGAGCTCCCGGGGAACGGCCTTCGGCGAGAAGATGAAGCCGTCCAGGTTCTGGTGGACAATGAATATATTGTAGGCCCCTGGAAGGGGCTGGGGGTTCCACTGGGCGAGCGCGTCCTTGACGTAGTGCTCGGGGATGGAGGAGAGGCCCTGGATGGCGACCTTCTCCTGCCCTTTCCGGAGCAGGACGCCGGTCCCGTGCAGGTGGATGAGCAGGCCTCCCGCTTCCAGGGCCTGGACCGGGTTCATCAGCCCTTTCGGCCGGCGCTCGTGGTTCCCCGCGATGGCCACCACGGGGATGCCGGAGCGGTGGTTGGTGATCTCCTTGCCGATGCCCTCCACCCGGGCAGGGGAGGGGGCAAGCAGGGGCCTGACCAGGGAGGCCATCACCCTTCCCAGGCTGTCCGTGGAGGGGTGGGGATTGTCGAAGATGTCCCCGCCGAGGAGGATGGCATCCTCCTGGAGGCCGGCCTGGATGCCCTCCTCGAAGGCGAGAAAGGCGTCCTGCTCCCGCTCGGTCCCCGCGGCGAAGCCGAAGTGCGTGTCGGACATCAGCAGGATGCGCATATCCAGGGTTGGGGAGGAGGGTTCTTAAGGGCGAACCACAGCATAACGTGAACCGTCTTCAAGACCTCGGACGAGGAGATGGTGCCATTGCGCATCCGCAGGCATTCGCTTCATCCGCAATGGAAGCGCACCATCAGCCCGGAAAAATGGGCAGTTTATTTTGTGGCAACACCTTACCGCATACGCGCCATCCCGGCTCCGCAGGGACATAAAAAGCCGCGGCGCCATAGTACCTCATGCATGACCGCAGAGGCAGGGGAGCTGATCTCCCGGGAACTGGAACGGCGGCGGAGGCCCCTGGCAGCCTACGGGCGGCGCCTGGGTTTGGACGCGCACAGCATTGAGGACGCCCTGCAGGACACTGCCGTCGGCCTGCTGCACTACGGGGAACAGGTGCTCGCGATGGGGGAGGGATTTGCCCGCCTCGCCAACCGGGTGTTCGCCAACAGTTGCATGACCATCCTGCGGGGGTACCGGGGACCCCGGGAGGATCCTGCCGACTGCCTCGCCGCGCGCGAGCCCGGGCCTCCGGACGCTGCTTCCCTGCGGGAAGACGTGGAGCGGACGCTGGCCGCGGTGGACCTTCTGCACCCGAGGGAGCGGGAGATTCTTCTGGCCGCCGCAGCGGATGTCCCGTACCGCGCGCTCGAGCAGCGGTATGCCTGGACCGAGGGCCAGGGGAAGTGGTACGTCTTTGATGCCCGCAGGCGGCTGCGGCGGCTGCTGGACGGCTGATCCCCAGCGGCCGGTGGCGGAAAGGCGCAGCACGCGCGCAGGCGGACCAGGCAGCCGCACCGGCAATCGCCTTGCCCCTTGGCGGCCGCGCGGCAGCATTGGCGGGTGCCGCCGGGGCTCTGCGGGGCCTCCGGATAGCGGCCTGTACTGATCGCTATGGGTCGCTGGAGTCCCCCCCTTGGGCGGTCGTGTGGGACGCCAGCCCCCTTCATCGTGGTTCGTCTTTTCCGCTCTCCCTGCCCTGGAGGCCGAGGCCGCACTTCTCCTGCCGGGAGGTCCCGCCACTGTTGAGCCGCCGCCCCCTTGGGCGAAAGCTTATAAAGGTAGGATAAGGTAGGATAACCATGCGACGCAGCGCGAATGTCGGAGGGGGCGTGAACCTCGCCGCCCACCTGGCCTCCGCTGACCCGGGAGTGGCTTCCATCATCCTGGCCATCGCGGAGGAGTCGAAAAGGATTCGCACGCTCTTCCTGGCCGGCGCGGCCGACGCCCGGACGAGGAACGCCTCCGGCGAGGCCCAACTGGAGCTGGAGAAGGAGGCGGATCGGATGCTCATCGCCGCGCTCCGCACGCTCCCTGCCGTGCAGGCCATCGCCACCGAGGAGCAGGAGGGCATCATCGAGACCGGGAGGCAGGGGCTCTCCGTGGCCCTGGACCCCGTGGACGGGTCCTCCTGCATCAGGACCAACCTCTCCGTGGGCACCATCGCCGGGATCTTCTCTGGAAGCTTGGTAGGCCCCCTGCAGCCGGTGGCGGCCCTGTACGTCCTCTACGGCCCGCTGACCACCCTGGTCTGCACCGCGGGCAGGGGGGCGCACGAGTTCGTCCTCTCCGGGGAGGGCTACGTCCTCCGGCGGGCGGACATCCGCGTCCCCGAGGGGAAGCTCCTTGCCCCGGGAGGGCTGCGCAGGGACTTCACCCCCGCCCACCGGGCCCTGGTCGAGGACTGCGAATCCCGGGGCTTCAAGCTCCGCTACACGGGATCGTTCACCGCGGACATCAGCCAGATCCTGGAATACGGCGGGTTCTACTGCTACCCCGCCCTCCGGCAGGAGCCCGCGGGCAAGCTGCGCCTGCTGTTCGAGGCCATGCCCATGGCCTTCCTCCTCCAGCAGGCAGGCGGCTACGCCTCCGACGGGAGGGAGCCCATCCTCTCCCTGCGGGCGGAGCAGGTGCACCAGCGCGTCCCCCTGTACATCGGCAGCCATGAGGTGGTGAAAAGGATCCGGGTGTGAACATGCAACCGCTCGCTCCCGCAGACCTCATCGTCCCCGCTGACGTGCCGGCCGGCTCCAGGGACCGCTACGTGCAGCACTACCTGGAGGCCACCCACCGGACCGGCAGGCTGATGCTCTTCGCCGGCGACCAGAAGATCGAGCACCTGAACGACGATTTCTCCGGGAAGATCACGGTCGGCGGCCAGGAGGCCCCCATCCCGCGGGATGACGGCGATCCCGAACACCTCTTCCGCATCGCCTCCCGGGCCCGGATCGGGGTGTTCGCGAGCCAGCTCGGGCTCATCGCCCGGTACGGCCCCTCCTACCCCCGGGTCCCCTGCCTGGTCAAGCTGAACTCCAAGTCCCCCCTCGTCAAGACCGCCCAGAAGGACCCGGTGAGCCCGGCCCTCTGGACCGTGGAGGACGTCCTGCGCTTCCGGGAGGCATCGGGCCTGCGGATCCTGGGCGTGGGCTACACGGTCTACCTGGGCAGCGAGTTCGAGGGGGAGATGCTGCGCGAGGCTGCGCGCGCGGCCTTCGAAGCGCACCAGGCCGGGCTGCTTGCGGTCTTCTGGATGTACCCGCGCGGCAAGGCCGTTCCCGATGAAAAGGACCCCCACCTCATCGCCGGCGCTGCCGGGGCAGGGGCCTGCCTGGGGGCTGATTTCGTCAAGGTCAACTACCCCAAGCCCAAGGAGGGCCGGCCGGAGGAAGCCTTCAAGGAAGCGGTCCAGGCCGCGGGCCGGACCAGGGTCATCACCGCGGGCGGGAGCTCCAAGGGGATCAGGGACTTCCTCCAGGAAACCTGGAACCAGATCCACGTGAGCGGCTGCGGCGGCAACGCCACGGGCAGGAACATCCACCAGAAGCCCCTGCGGGAGGCCATTGCCATGGCGAACGCGATCAGCGCGATCACCTTGCAGGACGCGGATGTCGAGACCGCCGTCCGGATCGCGGAGGGGAGGGATGCATGATGGAGATGCCTATGGACAGGGAACAGCGCACGCTGGGCGAGCAGCGGGCAGCAGGCCAGCTACCCGACTATGGCGCAGCGGAGGAGGAGAAAGCCCCCGCACAGATCCCGGCATGGTACTTCCGTTCCTGCAGCAGCACCGTGCCCCCGGGGGTGGAGGACTATGCCTCGCCTGGGGATTAACGGCTTCGGCCGGATCGGCAGGCTGGCCTGCCGGGCAGCCATCGGGCAGGGCCTGGCCGTGGCAGCCATCAACGGCACCGCCCCTCCCGCCACGCTTGCCCACCTGCTCCAGTACGATTCCACCTACGGGACCTGGGAGAAGCACGTCCGCCCTGCTGAAGGGGCAATTGACGTGGACGGGCAGCGCATCCTGGTCTTCAAGGAGAAGGAGCCCTCCCTGATCCCGTGGTCGCACGCGCGCGTGGACACGGTCCTGGAGTGCTCGGGCCTCTTCACGGAGCGGGACCAGCTGATGGGACACCTGCGGGACCCGGTCAGGAAGGTCCTGGTGGCTGCGCCGGCCAAGGGCGAGGACCTCACCGTGGTCCTGGGCGTGAACGGCCACCTCCTCCGCCCCGACCACAAGATCATCTCCAATGCCTCCTGCACCACCAACTGCCTGGCCCCGGTCGCCAAGGTGCTGCACGAGTCCTTCGGGATCCGGGAGGGGCTCATGACGACGGTCCATGCCTACACCGGCGACCAGCGCCTCCTGGACGGGACCCACAAGGACCTGCGCCGCGCGCGCGCGGCGTGCCTGTCCATGGTCCCCACCAGCACCGGGGCGGCCAAGGCCATCGGGAAAGTCCTCCCCCAGCTGGAGGGCAAGCTGCAGGGCTTCGCCATCCGGGTGCCCGTGCCTGCGGTCTCCCTGGTCGATCTCACCGTGGTGCTGGAGCGCGCTGCCTCCGCGGCAGAAATCAACCAGGCCTTCCAGGCCGCGGCTGCGGGACCGCTGAAAGGCATCCTGGACACCTGTTCCCTCCCCCTGGTTTCTGCTGATTTCCGGGGCAACCCCCACTCCGCCATCGTGGACCTCCCCAGCACGACTGCGGTCGGGCCGCTCGCCAAGGTGCTGGCATGGTACGACAATGAATGGGCCTATGCCCTGCGGCTGGTGGAACTGGCCAGGAAGACGGGGGACGCATGATGGGACGGAGGTCCGGAGACCAGGAAGCGTTCCCCGCGCGCGCCAGCTTCGATTCGCGCCTTGACCCCCGGACGAGAAACGTCAGGAGGAGCCCATGACCGCCAACGGCTTCCTCACCATCGACGACCGCCCCCTGCGGGGCAAGGTGGTCCTGGTCCGCGTGGACATCAACTGCCCCGTGGACCCGGCCACCCGGGAGGTCAGCAACGACGAGCGCATCCGGCTGCACGCCGAGACCACCCTGCGCGAGCTGCGCGAGAAGGGCGCCCGCACCGTGATCCTGTCCCACCAGGGCCGGCCGGGGGACGATGATTTCATTTCCCTGCGGGGGCACGCCCCGCTCCTGGAGAAGCACCTGGGCGGACCCGTGCAGTTCGTGGATGACATCTTCGGCTCCGCCGCGAAGCAGGCCATCCGCTCCCTGCCCGAGGGGGGCACCCTCCTCCTGGAGAACGTCCGGTTCTTCGCGGAAGAGATGCTCGAGCGGCCCGCGGACGCCCAAGCCAGCAACCTGCTCGTGCGCGAGCTCGCCCCCCTGGCGGACTGCTTTGTCAATGACGCCTTCGCGGCCATCCACCGCTCCCAGGCCTCTCTGGTGGGATTCGGGGCCGTCCTGCCCGCCCTGGCGGGCAGGGTGATGGAGCGGGAGCTCGCGGCCTTGTCCGCCGTCCTGGCGGGCGAGCGCAAGCCCGTCCACTTCGTGCTTGGCGGGGTCAAGGTCAAGGAATCCCTGAAGGTCATGGGCAGCCTCCTTGCCCGCGGCAAGGCGGACAGGATCCTCACCGGCGGCTTGTTAGGCAACCTGCTGCTCGCTGCCCGGGGGTACGATCTGGGCAAAGCCTCCCGGGAAACCCTCCAGGGGAAGGGCATCCTGGATCTTCTCCCGCAGGCCAGGGACCTCGTGCGCGCGCACGGGAAGCAGATCGAAACCCCCGTGGACGTGGCCCTGCAGAACGGCGGCCGGCAGGACGTGGGCGTAGGCGAACTGCCGAGCCCCTACCTGATCGCGGACATCGGCAGGGAGACCGTGGGCCGGTACGGCAGGATCCTCGAGGACGCGGGCACGATCGTGGTGAATTCCCCCCTCGGGCGCTTCGAACTCCCCGGCTTCGGGTACGGGACCGAGGCCCTGCTGAAGAAGGTCGCGGGCCTGCAGGCCTTCACCGTGGTGGGCGGGGGGCACAGCGCCAAGCTCGTAAGCGAGCTCGGGCTTTCCCAGGAATTCGGCCACGTCTCCATGGGCGGGAGGGCAACCCTCTACTACCTGGCCGGGGAGGAGACTCCGGTCGTGCAGATGCTGGAGCGGTCGAAGCGGGCCTCCTAGGGAATCCCGCTCACGCCGGGAGGTTCATGGACGTGAGAACAGGGTGCAATAGCACTAGCGTCGCACACCTCCTGCTGGAGGGAATCGGCATGCCTTTAAAACCCTCCAATCCAAAAATCACTATGGAAATATATAGGAAAGTCGCTATCGGGGACTTTAATGGGCCTCCAGAAACAATAGAGCACTTTCTCTCATATTTGAGGGGGCCGGGCAGAATTCTGGATCTCGGTTGCGGTGCTGGGAGGGCCTTCGAGAGATTAGTTGAAGGTGGGCATTCAGTAGTTGGAATTGACCACGATACCAAAGCCATCGAAAAAGCGCGGGAAAAGGCCCAGGGATTAAGAGGGGTGGAGGTCTATTCCGGGGATGTGAATGCCCTGCCCTTTAACGGGGAATTTGATGCTGTGTATGCATCATTCTTTGAGTTAAAGCATACTGATCCAAGTGAAATGGTTAACGGAGTTGACCGAAGCCTCCTCTCACGAGGACTTGCATACCTTCATCTCATTCGCGGTGTTGAAAACGGCGGGGCGCATGATAAGTGGAAAATAGTGGAGGCTGAGACGGTCATAAACCCATTCACAGATAAATTCGATCTTTTATTCAATTCTTCCGAGGAAAGGCCAGAACCCCTGGGGGGCTATACAAGCAGAAGGATTTTGCTCTCTACCATTGTGGGCAGAAAAAGGGGCGGGTAAAAGCCGCAGGCTGGATGATTATCTTCGCATACGCTTTGGCCTTTTGAGGAAAGATGAAGGTGATTGTACTTCCAGGGCCTTGAGGTTTTCAATATACTTTTCCGCCTCGAGCGCGGCCACGCATCCCGCCCCTGCAGAGACCACGGCCTGGCGGTAGTGGGGATCCATCGCGTCCCCGGCTCCAAGAACCCCCGGGAAAGTTGGTGCTCACCCCCTCCCCTGACTTTACATGCCTCTGCTGGTCAAGATCCAGTCGCCCACCGCCTGCCGCCGGGAGGGGGTATGCAGGTGGATGCGCTCCGCGAAATCGTTCACATCCGCCCGCCCTCGCCGAGGTGGTGCAACGGACGACAGTGAACCTCGTGGAACCGTAGGGACCGGCAGGGAGATCCTTCCACAAGACCTACGGGCGCTCCCTCTCCTGGGGAGGCGACAAGGGGATGATGCGTGCCACGCGATCCGGATACTTCGTGGGGTTGTGTAGTAGGGCGTAGGTGAGCTTCCACACTGCGTGGTAGAAGGAGTCCTGCCCGACTGCCTCCCGAACGTCGCGGAGGAAGGGGATGTACTGGTCACGGAGTACCCCGTCCACCCGCTCTCCCCACAGCCCCAGTTCGCGATCCACAGCCTCCAGAATCCTCGGGCGCCGGCGGGAAACCTCCGCGGGTGGCGAGCGCACGAGGAAGAAGAGCTCGTCTCGCAGGCCCTCCTGAGCAGGAGAGAGGTAATGAGGAGGCGGGGGAGGCTTTCCGTACGTGCGCTCTGCTTCCTCGCGTTCCTTTACCGCCCACTCATCCCACCACCACTCAGGCTCGCGGAACGGGAGACTGACCGGCACGAGGTCCGCCATTCGCGTGGGAGAGAGCCACATGAGGAGACTTATCCCTCGAGTTTAAAATGCTTTCACGGAAGGCCCGGGCGAGCCGCCAGTCCCTGGGGTATCCTTTAAGCCTTAACTTTCCCAGATTTTAGGCCCCGCGCCGCCAGCACCCTGCGGGGCCTTGGCCCGCAGATGAATGGCACGCACCTGGGCCCGGGGCCGGGGTCGTGGGGATGGATCGTCATCACGGGCGAAGGAATGCTGGCCACTGGACGCCTTCAGTCGGCGTCAAACGCCCGCCGCTGTAGCGGCGGGAAGTTTACATAGGCTCTTATAAAGCAGTAAAATAACCGCTGGTTATGAAAAGAGTGCCTCGCGTGGACTTCCTGAACATGAATAATCTCATGCATGATATGACTGATTATCGGGAGACGCCAATGGATTCCTTTATTACAAGATATTCGAGTAGTTTTCCCCTTCCGCTTAGAGGGGCCGTCCGCGCGTCAATGGCAAGGCTTTACATGATGCTGGCAAACGCGGGGGAGCCCTTGCCTATGCCTGCAGAGGAGGTCTTCCGGGAGGCGGAAGAGGAGGTTAATAAGGGACTGAAGGACATTGTAAGGGAAATTGAGAAGGAGAATATGATGTATATGGCCGAAGCGAGGGGGTCGCCCATGATCCCCGAAGACGTGGGCGTTCACGGAGGGGCGATCATTTACAGGGCCTTTCAGAAACAGCTGAAAAAGGAGAAACCGTCCGAAGGGGAGAGGAGCGGCTGATTTTCTTCCAGACGTGAAGGACCGGTCGCCCGCCCCCTGCCGACGGGAGGGGGTCTGCAGGCTGCCGCGGGGATCTGATGCGATATTACATCAGAATCAATATACCCTTCGCCTGTAGCCTGCCCGCGTTAGGATGAGGGAAATGTCCTGCCGGATTCTCTGTTCGGGGTGGGGACCGAGGTCGTCCAGGGCGCGAACCGCCGCATCAGAGTCACCTCTTCCCCGCTCAAACCGTTCACGAAGGGTCTCAAGATACACGCCCAACTCCGGAATGCGAGCGCACCTTCCCTGGTCCAAGTAGAGCTCCATCTCAGACTTGAGGCCAACGCTCTTGGGTTCCCGTACTGCAAGGACAATGCCTTTCGCGGCACTCGCCATATAGTCGCCGGCCTGTCCACAATTGATCACCATTGCAGAAGACTGGAAACCGAGATATGCCGGGCATGTGCCGTAATTGATAATGACTCCTGAAGATTCCTTCCCGGTAAAGAGGGGGGGGCGTATGACACCAAGATTGATCAGGAGTGACGAGGCTCTTTCTGCAATTGTTGCGTTCTCATCAGGGCCGAGAGCCTGACGGAGAGGATAAGCGCTGATTTCCCCGTAGTTAATGAAGGGTGCCGATGAGCAATCGGTCACAGCCTCCGAGTCGCGACCCATGTTAATTACGGGCCCCGAGGCCCCCCACCCGGTTGCACCGCCCAGGGTAGAGGTGTTGATGAAGACCTTTCCGGAAGGAGAATGATAGGCAAGCCAGCTGGGTGGCTTCTCTAGTTCAAGGTCGAAAACGATCACCCTCTCGGGTACCCTGTGGTAAAGGGCGGAGATGAACCTGCCCATTTCATCATGAAGGGGGTGTGCTTGATAGTGCAAGAGAAGGGCGTGCACCTCCGCAAGCTGGAGGTCCAACTCTTTCGTGATCTCCAATGCGAAATCGTCTGAATCATGCTCCCAGCCTTCAGCTTCCAGCCATGTGTCCAATATCCTTCTCAACTTCTTGTCCGGTGCGGGATACTCCCTCCCCCGAGGCGGAACGCCGTGGCCGGCAGGGGGAAGGCGGTAGGTTGCACGCTCTATCATCTGACGCCTCCCCGGTAGTTGAGATTCGCTTCAGTCACCAGCGCCCTCGACCGGCCGAGGGAGAGGTTGAGGAGCTGATCTGGTGTAGTGGCGGGGTAGATCCAGGTGTTGGGAAGGTCCAGTGGACGCCACTTGTCATACATCGCCCCGTCGGTGAGGAAGACGAAGTTACGGGTGATTTCTCCCAGGGTTGAAAGGTAGGCGAGGACTTCCTTCGGATTCAAAAGATAGCCGTCGGTGATCAGGACGTTATCCAGCTTCCTAACGGTCGTCCTAATAGGGGTGAGATCGAGGTCAAGGGACTTCTCCATCACCTCTTTTTTGGAGGATCTGGGCACGAACCGCAAGGCCTGTTCAGGATGTTCTTCCGCGAACTGGAGAACCGCGCTCCCGTATTCCATCCTTTTAAGAAGTTCAATGAGCTTCTCCGTATTGATGGAGGTCCCTCCTCCCCAGGTGCTGGCCATGAGGGAGTGATAGGCACGGAGATCCCGCGAAGGGGCAAGGAAGGCAATATCCGTGGAAAAGTTCCACCCGCCAACCGAAGAACCGTTCGCATGGTAATTCTTCCCCAGGATGTATGCTGCCAGGATGTGGGGAGCCCCCCTCCACGAGGCAGGGTGGTCCATGGAAGCGGAAGAATCGATTCCCACCTCAAGGTCTGGAACTGACCACTCTTCGGAGGGGATGGCTCCCTCCTCCACCTGCCGGATTTTTGTGACGCCTGGCATGCCGATCTGGCCGCGGGATCCGAACACATCCACGCGGATCAGGGGCTGGCCAGGCTCCCACTCCTGCTGTCCGCCGAGATAGAGGGCAGTGGTATCCCTTTCCACCGGTCTCCTCACGATGTACAAGCCATACCGGGATGCCCACCGCCGGTAGAGGGCAATGAGGTCATCGTGGGTCTTGAATTTTCCCCGCACGCCCCCAGCCTTCTGGGCGGAATCATCAAAGGAATCCTTGAAATCCGGGCGAGTTTTCGCCAGGTATTTCTTCGCGTTCCTGAAGGCCCGCGGGCCTAGCTCACCCAGGATGTCTGAAAGGGAGGCATCAAGGTCGCGGAGGGGGACCCCATCTAGGGAGGAATGCGTGCACATCAGGGTATGTTCCTCCGGGATCAGGTCCTCCACCGCCTTCCCAAAACGGTAGAAAGATGACACGTGCTCCCCGAGGGTGAGGTTGATATACGGGACGTCCTTCAGCCGGGAGAAATAGCTTGCCCCTCGTTCGTCCAACTCGATCGGAGGGAAGCCGAAGCTCTGGGCGTAGAGGGAGGAGAGGAGCCTGTTCATCAGGGAGCCTGCCACATCCCCCCCTTTCTCCGCCAGGGCAGCGCAGGCCTTCCGCATGTCCAGAAGCTCGTCCCCTGCTAGCCCCCCTGCAAGGAGCGCGCCTTCATCCGCCAAGTCGGCATACCAGCCGTACAGGTGGGGAGTCTTGGGTCCGAACCAGCGGTCAGCTTCCGCGAGGAGATGGACACGTTTGTACAGGTCGCGGGGGAAAAGGGTGTAGTGGCCGGTTTCGTGCTCAATGATCGCCTTGAGGGCTCTCTCGCGGGGGACCTGGGCGGAGAGCTCGTCCAGAAAACGCCGGGAGACCTTGTGCCTCCGCTCTCCCCAGTGGAAGGCCGCGGAGTCCATCCCCTCGAGCGAATCCACCATTTCCGGATCATTCAATGAAGGGTGGTTGAACCGGTCCTTGACCTCTGCCCAGATTCCCGCAAGCATGCGCTCATCGTCCATACAATGCTCCCCTCCATTCCACGCCGTGAAAGTCAAAATGATCCACTTCCTCCCCCGTCACGCCGGCTTCCTGAAGGAGTCGTTTTGCTGAAATCATCTGCAGCGCCTCGGGAACCAGGCGGTAGTCGGTCCGGCCCCGCTCCAAGGCATCCCTCACCTCGCCGAGGTACGAGACGAGCCCTCTTCTGGACAGACATGCCGGCTCCCCCAGGAGCAGCCGGGAATCCGAAGTGGTTCCGAAGGAGCGGGGCGCCTTCATAGCAATGACGTAGCCCGCTGTGTCCTTAGCAAAATTCGTTCCCGCTACGCCTGCATTCACGGTGATCGTGCCAGCCTCGGCGGTCGACCCCATCTCACTTCCCGCCTCACCGAAATTCAGAGCGATTCCATGGTCGAGACATCGGAAATCGAATCCAGTTTGTCCAAGGTTTATGAGGAGTCCCTGCAAACTGCTTAGGAAGTCAGAGGTCTCGCCATAGTTGACCATCATGGTTTTTTTGAAGGTGTCGTGGCCCCACGAAATGTTCGTCTTTCCATAGTTAATAAAAAGCCCCCCGCTTGAAGATTCGTATGTTCCGATTGCTGTCCTGTTAATGAATATCTTGCTCCGCGGAAGACCATAACCCATCATGAGTGGGGAATTTTCGAGGTCAAGGTCAAACACAATGTCCGTGGCGGGGCCGCGGTTATAGATGGCGGAGAGGAAAAGGCCTGCCGCCCTGACGTTCGGATGGTCCTGGAAACGGAGAAGGAGACTATGGGCCTCCTCAATAGAGGTAGTCGAGCTGAGTTCTCCCATTGTTTTGAGGATGTCCAGGTACTGTCCCTTTTCTATTCCTCTTGTCTTATAATAGTCGGACAGAAAATCGGTTTGCCCATCCAACCACTGCTCAAAGATACGCGCGAGCTTGCTGTCCGGCTCCCTATGCCTTGCCCGCCGGCGGGGCGGTTCATGCCCCGCAGGGGGGAAGCGGTAGGCGGCGGATTCAGAGGGCATAGCCAGCCTCCCTGAGGATGGTGGTGAAGTCCCCTCGCAGCTTTCTCTCAGGAGAGGGGCCGAGGCCCCGCAGGATGGGGAGAAGAGCGCGGTAATCGCTCCTTCCCTCCTCCAGCTTCTCCCGGAGCTTTCCAAGATAGTTCACCAGCCGCGGGAGGGAAGCGCATGCGCTCTCCGGGACGGTGAATGCGGACAGGTCCAACTTCGTCGGCTCCGGAGGGTCCTTCAAGGCGATGATGACGCCCTCGCTTCCCGTCCCCATGGCGTTACCCGCCTCTCCTGCGTTGATCACGAAGGACCTCTTGCCACCCTCGTCCCCCATGCCAAGGCTCACTGAGCCATAGTTGATAAGGACGCCGCGAACTCTTTGTCCACAAAGGTCATCCGCCTCGCCGAGATTGATAACGGTTCCGCTAGCGGATCCCCCCATGTCGAAACCTGCTTTTCCATAGTTAAGGATAGTGCCAGAGGAGACGCCACCAAAAGATGTCCCTACCTCCGCGGTATTGACCAGTGTCTTGCCCCTTGTGAGCTTGTATCCAAGCTCTGACGGAGGATTATCCAGGGAGAGATCAAAAACAATGAGGTCGTCAGGCGAGTGGTGATAGACCGCGGAAAGGAACAGACCGACCAGAGGGGGGTTTGCATTCCCGAGCCTGTCGAGAACGAGGGCGTGCGCATCAGGCACGCTGGGATGAAGGCGTTCTACTTCGCTCAGGATAGGACGATAATCACTTCTAGCTCCCCTATAATGTGTTCTTTCCAGTTCCTCGAACAGCGCGCCCAACTGCCGGACCGCCTCCGCATCTGGCCGGCTATACTCGCGCCCTTTGTTGGGGCGCTCATGCCCCGCCGGGTTGAAACGATAGGACATGAGCTCTGTTCTGCCCATTGCCGTCACCTCCTACTGGCTTCTCCCTGCTTCCTAAGCATGCGTCCCTCCCGCCAGTAGGCGCGCAAGAGGGGGTGATCCGGCTCTGGCCCGTCAAGAATGGCGCGGACATCTTCCTCCGTTCCTTTCTTTCCCGCGAGGGAGGCGTCCAGGAGCTTGAGGGAAGGGGCAACAGCATCGCAATTGGTCTTAATGGCGTCCAGGAGGCGGCGGGTGAGGTCCAGCTCCTCGCGCTCCCCCCTGAGGCGGGGGTGTTCCGCAAACTGGGCCTTGTAGTCCTCATCAAATTCCAGGCGGTGGGCGAGACAAAAGGGGCTCACGGCCTGGATATCCCCGATTTCCACCTGGTCCCTTCCCTGGTAGCGGGCAACTATGCTTGCATAGAACGTGATGCTCTCCCATGCCCGCGGGGAGATCCCCTCCTTCACGTGGGCACTCGCAAAGGTCTTGTTGTGGTCCGTCGTGTCCTGCGGATCCACGGCACGATTCTCCCCATACCGCCAGGTGGTGTTCATCTCGTCCCAGATGCACCTCAGGAATGTCGTGGCGTCCGGGGATAAGGGAAGAGGATGCGTCTCAAGTCCGGAAAGGTCCGGGAGGATGAGCTTCTTCAGCCGTTCCCTGCCTTTCTCCTCCAAATACTCCCTCTTTTTCCCCGTTGGCACATCCTTGTCCAGCAGGTATTTCGCGATCTCCTCGGTAAGATTCGGGTCGGCGAGATCAGCCTGGATCCGCCCGCTCGCGTCTTGGATGAGGGCTTGCAAGTGAGCCGGACCCCCCTCAAACTCAAGGGACATCCCAAAACGGTCCACGGAGGCAGGAGGGAGGGGATAGGTTCCTGGTCCATTGTAGTTCATGGTGGCGAAGAACGGGACCTTTCCCCGGCTGAAATGCTTCCCGAGTTGCTCCACGGATCCGGTACGGATGTACTCCATGATGATGGACTGTTTCCCGGGAGGGAGGCGGTTGATTTCATCGAGGATCATCGCGGGGAGGTAGAGCGACGGCTGCCAGACCACACCTTCCTCTGCCAGCCTCCCGATATCGGCCCTGGCGAGCATGGCGTCCTTGGTCTGGTCGGGATGGCCCTGGATCTTGAGAAAATCAAAGAGGTCGAAGGGGAGGCCGGAGACCACTGAGCTGATCACTCCTCCATAGGTGGTTTTTCCCGTGCCTGGCCGCCCGACCAGGAGGGCGTTTTTATTGCCGAGGTAGGTCGCCACACCCATCAGCACATTCCAATAGGGAACCTCTTCCCCATCCACCTGCCCCGTTCGGGGGTCTATGAAGTACTGCTCCCCTATGATATTCACCACGGTTTTCAGGTCTGCGAAACGGCCTCTGGACATGTGACCACTCGGAAGGAGTGTTTCATAGCTTTAAATACGTGCAGCAACGGCCAGCAGGCGAGCATGCACGAATGCGCGATCGGGATTTAATAAGTGCGCCGGGCAAGTACCCTGCATGACGGACGTCCTGCAGGCCAAGCTGAACCGCCTCAAAGCGACCGACCTCTTCCGGGAACTCGGTCAGGAACTCCTGAGGTTGGAACTGGACCCCATCCTGGACCACTATGAGGATTTCCTGCGGCTTCTCACTCGGCGCCGCTACTCCCTGCCTCGTGACACCTACTCCATGCCCTGGTGGCTCGGTCTCGCCGAGCGCTATACGAGCAAGCTGCGGCGTCTCCGGTATGAAGCCGCCGAGTGGTGAGCGCTACTCACATGTCTGTGCCATGAAATTCCCATGCATTCCCCTCTGCACCAGTCGATCCGCCGGCGACCGGCGGTCGCCCACCCCCTGCCGCCTGGAGAGGACCTGCAGACCTGCCCGCAGCTGGAGCCCCCTCTCCTCTGGCGAACGAGGAGTATCGTGGTCCGGTACGTCCCCCACGCGCCGGTGACCCCCCCTCTTCCTGATGGAAGGTACTCACCAGCAATAAGCAGATATATATAGCTGTACTAACTAGTAATTAGTATGATAGCACGGGATACGCTCCGGCAGGTGGTGGCGAAACAGAAAGAAGAGACCAGCTTGCCTGCCGGCACCGTCCGAAGAGAGCTGCTGGACGATGTGCTGCGCTGGTTGGATGATGAGCGGATTCTCCTGATCACGGGCATGCGGCGGTGCGGCAAGTCCACCCTGCTGAAGCAGGTCATGCAGCGCACGAAAGGATGGTGCTACGTCAACTTCGAAGATGAGCGGTTTCTGGACTTCAAGGCGCAGGATTTTGAGGTGCTCAATGAGGCTCTCATAGAGGCGTACGGCCCGGTCACCACCTATTTCTTCGATGAGGTGCAGAATGTCGAGAAGTTCGAGGCTTTCGTCCGCAGGCTGCAGGATGAGGGAAAGAAGGTCATTATCACCGGTTCCAATGCATCCCTCTTGAGCAAGGAACTGGGCACCCGGCTCACGGGCAGGTACAGGGCCTTTGAAGTCTTTCCTTTCTCCTTCCGGGAATTCCTGGACTTCAGGCACATCCCCGTGCCAACCGGGGCCATGCGGACAGAGGAGCGGGTGGCGCTCAAGATAGCATTCGGCGAGCACATGGCCGCCGGCGGCCTGCCGGAATTCCTCAAGAACAAGGACCGGGAATACCTGCGAACGGTCTTCGAGAATATCCTCTACCGTGATATTGTGACGAGGTACGCCATACGCAAGGAAAAAACATTGCGGGAGCTGGTGAACCTCCTGGCGACCAATGCGTCGAACCCGTTCACGTATAATGCCCTCAAGACCGCGCTTGGCCTCGCGAATGCCATCACGGTGAAGGAATATATCTCCTACCTCGGCAATTCCTACCTGTTCTTCGAGGTGCGCAGGTTCTCGCATTCCCTCAAGCAGCAGCTGGCGTCCCCCCGGAAGATCTACCTTGCCGACCCCGCGTTCAGGCACGTCTTTGGCCCGCTTTCCCCGAACAGGGGAAGCGTCCTGGAGAACATGGTCTATATCGAATTGCGAAGGAGGGGGAAGGAGGTCTACTATCATGCGGGCAGGCACGAATGCGATTTCCTGGTGAAATCAGGCGCGCAGATGGCCGAGGCCATCCAAGTATGCTATGCCCTCACTGACAAGAACCGGGATCGGGAGTTCCAGGGTTTGCGGGAAGCGATGGCCGCCTATGGCCTGAAGAGGGGCCTGCTCCTGACTATGGAGCAGTCCGAGGATATCGATCGCGAAGGCATCACCATCCTTCCCGTCTTCCGCTGGCTGACCGCCCCAGCCAGCTACCGGTAGGGCGTCGCCCGCGCCCTGCCGCCGGGAGGGGGTCTGCAGGCCAGGTGGCCTTGGGTGCGCACGAAGGAAGCGAGGGAGGCGCGGCGAGGTCACTTTCAAGATGCTTGAGTGTCGCCATCCCGCCTAAAGCGGATCTGCCGGCTGATGTTTCTGCATGAACGCCGGAAGGGTCCTGTCCAGAATCTCTCACCGAAGGTGGAGTACGCCGTGTCCTCAACCTTCACGTATCTCTGGTTGTTTATCACCACCTCCGACGGCCCCTGGGCAAGAACCGGCAGCCAGAGCCGGCTATCAGGATCATCGTTGGCCTCTTCCATCGGGTAGAGGTAGGTGCCGTTCCTGAGCCTCCCCGAGCGATACCTCCTCGGGCCAGTCACTTCGACCCGAATGCAGATCTCTGCGTAATCGGATAGCTTCATGCCTATTCCTGCTCCACAAGCTTCTTAAGCTTAGAGCCCGTCCCAAAACGCACCGGACGACTTCCGTCAGTGCGGGGGTTGGAAGGAGCTGGCAAGCCGGCCCCTGCCCA
>JACQOD010000097.1 GCA_016202725.1 Candidatus Aenigmatarchaeota archaeon
CCGACAGGAGCACTGGACGCGCAACTGATAGCCAACTACCCAAAGGCGCGAATTCCCCCAGCTTCAGCTGGGGGATGAGCGCGAACCAACTCACCAATTTAAAAGGATCTGAGGAAGCATTATATACCCCTCCCCCCAGTATCTGGCATGCGCGCCATCCTCTTTGACTTCGACGGCGTGATCGCCCTCTCCGAGGACCTGTACTGGAAGAGCGCGAACAGCCTCCTGGAGCCGCGCGGCGTCCGCGTCCCGCGGGAGGAGTGGTTCGCCCGCTTCCCGGGCACGGGCGTGCGGCACATCTTCTCGTCCCTCCTCCGGGAGCACGGCCTTGGCGGCCCGCACGACGTCCCTGCGTGGATTGCCCGCTGGAAGGCCGCCTACCAGGCCCTCATCCGGGCGGAAGGGGTCAAGCCCGTCCCGGGGCTTCACGCGTTCCTGAAGCTGCTGGACGCCCGCGGGATTCCCCGGGCCATCTGTACGGGCACGCCCCGCGCGAACGTGCTCCTCCAGCTGGAGATCCTCGGCCTCTCCTTCCCGCTCGTGGCCGCGGAAGACTATGTCCATCACAAGCCCCATCCCGAGGGCTACCTGAAGGCAGCGGCCCTGCTCAAGCAGGCCCCGCAGGACTGCGTCGTCTTCGAGGACGCCCCGCCCGGCCTGCAGGCGGCCAAGGCGGCGGGCATGCGCTGCGTGGCCTTCCTCACCACGGTCCCCCGCGCCCGGCTGGAGCGGGAAAAGCCGGACCTGCTCGTGAAGGATTTCACCGAGCTGAACCTGGATAAGGTCTTGGCCCTCTGATGCGGGGCTGCGTCCAACGCCAGTCCCACTCAGGGCAGACCGCAGACTACATTGAACCGTGCAGAAGAGGGGGGATGAGGTCAAGCGTCCGCAGGCATTCGCTTATCCTCAATGGAAGTGCGCCATCAGCCCCCCCGGGGAAATAGTTTATTCTGCGGCAACACCTCACATGATCTCGCGTGAGTTTCAGTACCTCGGAGGCCACCCGATCTCCCGCTCCAGGCTCACGTACGGGTCAAACGCATACTCGGCCCGATGGTCAACAAAGAATACCTCCTTCGCTTGGAGGTCCAGCCCGAACCGCTCCGCCGCGTTGGTGAACGTCAGCCGCCCGATCTTCCGGCCGGAGAACTCCTGCCTCCGGAGAAATTCCTCGAAGAGCGGCCACCACGCCAGGCCAGGAACGCCGGAAGGGCAGCCGCGCTGGGGGTTGGTCTTCTCATCCAGCGTGTGCGGGGCGTGGTCGGTCTCTATCCAGTCTATCTTTCCTGCGTGCAATTGCTCAAGCAGCTTCAGCCGGGAGGCCGGGGAGCGCAACGGCGGGTTCATCTTCATGCGGATTCCCGCTTCACCCTCCATGGCGCGCCAGTCGTACACCAGATGGTGCGGGCACACCCCGCTGGACACGTCCATACCGCCTTCGCGAGCCTGGGCCACCAGTTCGACCGCCTGCGGCGAGGAGACGTGTGCAATGTGCAGCTTCCCCCGGTAGCCTTCCTCCCGGGAGAAGGCGAGCTGGTCCCGGACCGACGCCACTTCAGCCTCTTCAGGCCGGGCAAGGCAGTGGCTGGCCGGCAGGTCGGGGGTCCAGACCGGACGGAAATGGGACTCCTTCTCGCAGTGGACCGCGAGCACCCCGTCATACCCCGCCGCGGCCAGGACGGCATACACCCGCCGCTGGTCCTCCTCCCGGATGACCGCGAGGTCCCCGACAGAGGTCCCGGCATACAGCTTCAACCCCACCACCTGGGGGACCTCCCGGCAGACCTCCACCGCCTCGCGCAACTGTTCCGGATCCGCGGTCGCGCCCATGAACAGCCCGTAGAACACGCCCGGCACGCCCGCATCCCTGGCCAGGCGCAAGCGGTCCTCTACCACCTCCCGCGTGGTGACCGCGGGGTCGGTGTTCGGCATGTCCAGGATGGCGGCGACATTGCTGTCGTACGCGACCAGCAGGCCGTGCCTGATTGTTTCCTTATGCGCCTGGCGGCCATCGCGCAGGTGGACATGCGGGTCAATGTACGCGCCCATGCCCCTTCCTGGAGGGAAAGGATATATTCCCTCCCGTCCCATCTTGCTCATGCTCGACTCCCCCCTCCTCCAGCCGGATGAATATGTCCCCCTCGCCGCAGAGCTGCGCGTCCGCTCCTTCCCGGAGTCGTTTGCCTACTACACCCAAAAACTGGGCTTCACCCCCGTCCGGACCGACCCTCCCCACAAGTTCGCCTGCCTCCGGCTGGGAGAGACCCTGCTCATGATCCTGGAGGATCCCCTGCAGGGCCCGAAGGGCCAGGGCATCTTCCTCCGGATGGCGGTGCCCCATCTGGATGCGTATTACCAGCAGTGCCTGGCCCGGGGGGCCAAAACCCTCGGCCCTCCTGAAAGGCGGTACTGGGGAGCGAGGCGCTTCTATGTGGAGGACCCGGACGGCTTCCGGATCCAGGTCATTCCCGCGCAGCCTGAGTAGCTCAGAACCGTTCCGTGACGAGTCGTTCCCTGCCGTTCTCATGCACGCGCGTGCACAAGACCGTTGCCGTGCTGTAGGGAGATTCGATGAGCACGTGGCCGCGTCCGGGGTTGCCTGTCACGTCGCCGATCACGTCCGCCGGGTGGTAGGCGCGCAGGGTCGCAAGCGCCGGAGGCGCCCGTTCCCGGGCGATGGCAATGGCGTAGCCGACTCCATTGTTGAACCGCAGCATCATGGCGTCGTCTGTCTGGCCCAGCTCGTACGCATAAGAAAAAATGGGTTGGGGGCGCAGGCTATGGTCGCGCCTGATCGCGATGTTCACATTCTTCCCCGGGACCATTTCCATGAGCTTGGTCATCCCCCCGCCGGTGATGTGAACCATCCCATGGACGTACGGCCGCTCGCTGGCGAGCAGCTCGCGGAGGGCGGGAAGGTAGAGGGTGGTGGGGATCGTCAGCTCGTCGCCCACCGTCCTGCCCCAGGGGAGGTCGCTCTCGATGGTCATGTCCCGTTCCTCGAAGAGCGCTTTCCGGTAGAAACTCAATCCATTGGAGTGGATGCCGCTGCTTCCCAGGCCAATGATCACATCCCCGGGAACGGCCTTCCCGGGAAGCGCGCTCCCCCGGGGCGCCACGCCCGTGGCCGAAATGCCCATCTCGAACCCCTGGAGGGTATTGATGATGGCGGTCTCCCCCGCGACGACAGCGGCCGGGTACCTCCCGCCTGCATACTCCCACGGATTATCCGTGCAGAGCTTGACCAGCTTCGCCACCATGCGGAACAGCCTGGGCTGGTCTTCTTCCTGGACCATGATGTGATCAATGACCCGCTGCGGCTGGTAGCCGTGCTCGATGAGGTCATCAAAGACCATCGCGACCGCGTCCTGGACGCCTGCCTCCACCGTATCCATCTGCCAGTGCAGGCAGCCCTTCGTCCCGATGCCGTCGACCGCAGGCAGTTCGTCATAGGCTTCGACAAAGTCGCGATCCAGCTCCACCCGGAACCGCTTCCCCAGGGGCAGGACCCGCAGCGGTCCATCGCGGGGGTGGGTTTCCCGGATGAGGGTGCGGATCAGGGCGTTGAAGGGCTTGGTGGGGTCGTACAGCTCCGGCATGCTCTCCTGTGGGCGGCAAGATTCTTAAACCGCGCGCGCTAACGGCAGCGGCGAAAATAATCGTCACTGCCTTTCGCAAGCCCGCAAGACGCTTCG
>JACQOD010000095.1 GCA_016202725.1 Candidatus Aenigmatarchaeota archaeon
CATCACGGGCGCAGGAATGCTGGCCACTGGACGCCTTCAGTCGGCGTCAAACGCCCGCCGCTTTAGCGGCGGGTAGTTTACCACATTGATCATCGAAGGGCCTCTTGATGCTGATTTCATTTTTTCTCACCTTTTGGAAAACGATAGCATGCGTTTGGCAGCTAAACACGTACGACCTGCCTATCACGACCACAGCGAGAACGAGTCGATCTTCGCCACGCGCAAGATCCGCGCATACGCGTCCTTGTCCGGGTGGAGGAGGCCCTCCTTGATCACCCTGCCGTTGGCGGGAATGGAGGGGCGCGCCGCGGGACGGGGGTCCGCAGGCAGGGCAGGGGCCGGAGGAGGAGCCGCCTGGACCGCGGGCTCCCTGCCGAGGGGGGGTGGCTCCGCCACCTTCGCGGGGAGAGGAGGCGCTCGTTCCCTGCCGAGGGGGAGGGGCTGGTCCTGGGCGTATGCCAGCCCGAGCGTGCGTGCAAGCTCGGCCTTCATCAGCTCCAGGCCCAGGTCCAGGGCGTGGGGGATCAGGGAGACGACATTCTCGCGCACGAGGAGGTCGCGCAGCTCCTCCCCGGAGCGACCGCGGAACTCGCCGATCTTCTCCCCGCCCGGGCCGGTGTGCTCCAGCACGATCTCCTCGCCGTCGAGGGAGATCACGAAGTTCCCCCGGGGATCCAGCCGGGCCAGGTGCCGCCGCAGGGGGGGCAGCTGCTGCTTCGTCACCGCCTCGGCCCACTCCCAGGTGTCCTTGTAGAGGTGCGCGCTCTGCGACAGGATCATGAGCTCCCCCAGCCTGAGGGGGAGCCGCAGGCGCTGGCTGAGCTCTGCCCGCACCTCCTCTTGCAGCATGCGCAGCCCGAAGGCGTTCTCGGGGTAGCCTTCGAACATGTCATGGGAGCGGAAGATGCAGGTCATGGTCAGGCGGTCGCCGTCCAGGCGGAACCAGACATGGTTCAAACAAGGGGAACCCCCGATTTCCAGGTCCTTGGTCGCGTCCCAGAGCCCGACCACCACTGCCCTGGAAATGGGCTCGCGCGCCAGCTTGGCCACGGCTCGCTGGACCTGGTCGGACCCGAACCAGGAGCGCATGCGCGATCCGTAGGTGTAGGCGTTCTGGTGGGTTCCCCCCGGGAGGTCCCGGGTGATCCGGGGGATGTACTCCTGCACGCGCTGGGCATCGCAGGGCAAGTAGGGGGGGATGTGCAGCCGGGCAGGATCCTCCTCCTCGATGATCGACAGCAGGTTGAGGATCTCCCGCTGGGGCTCGTCGTAGTGGGTCCCGCTTTCCCTCCCGAACCGCAGGATGACGTCCAGGGCCTGCACCCAGGCGTCGGCAATGGTCTTCCCCCGGACCACGTGGCCTGCATGCTCTCCGATGGAGGCGCGGACGACCTCCTCCTTTTTCGGGAAGATCAGCGCCTGCCTGCTGCCTGCAGGCTTCGGCAGGGTGAAGAAATTCACCGCAGACAGGTCCGTGGCCCTGGTGACCACGATGGACTGGCGGAGGGCGTCCAAGGCTTCCCTGGGAATGTCCCGGTCAATATACCCCTCGAACCTGCTCTCCACCCGCCAGACCGGCTTCTTCGTGAGGTTCGTGACCCCTTCGGAGAAGCCGTTGCGGAAGAAGTCCTCCAGGACGATACCGGATTTCGAGAAATCCACCCCCGTGACCACGATGTTGGTGATCTGCGAATTCGCCAGCAGGTTCCTGACCAGGAGGTCCAGCCCCCGCTCCGCGGAGAACAACTGCCCGAGGACCGCATACTGGGAGGGGCGCACCTGCTTGGCCACCTCGCTCGCCTTGCTCCAGAGGGTCACGATGGCGACGTGCTCCCCCTCCCCCAGCAGGAGCTTGTTGCTGGAGGTGGCTTTCTCCTTCAGGATCGACTGGAACATGCCCCCTCCTTGGGGGCAAGGAATTTAAGGAGCATGATGCGCAGTCCTTTTTTAAAGCATGCAGCACGCATTCCTCCCGGCTGCAGCCGGAGGACGCATTGCCGCCCTGCGCATATTCCCCAACGTCAATGCCCTGCCGGCAGGAGCACTGGGCGCGCAACTGATAGCCAACTACCCAAAGGCGCGAATTCCCCCACTCCAGTCGGGGGATGAGCGCGAACCAACTCACCAATTTGTATGTGTTTAGGCCCCGCGCCGCCAGAACCCTGCGGGGCCTTGGCCCGCAGATGAATGGCGGCGCCAACTGCTGAGCGCGGGGCGGGGGTCGTGAGATGGCTCATCATCACGGTCCCAGGAATGCTGACCATTCCTGGGTTAGTCGGCGTCAAACGCCCGCCGCTTTAGCGGCGGGTAGTTTACGCGCTTGTCAGCCAGTCTGTAC
>JACQOD010000100.1 GCA_016202725.1 Candidatus Aenigmatarchaeota archaeon
AACAGGATGATGAGCAGGGCCACGGTGGAGAGGAGCGGGGCAAGGGCGAGGAAGGCCGCGCGGTCCACCAGGCCGAGGCCGGGCCCCACGATGAGGCCGAACAGCAGCAGCCAGACGGCATCAGGAATGCGGGTCCGGGTGTAGAGCGCTCCCCCCACGTAGCCTACCACCACCGTGGCTCCCAGGAGCAGGAGGAACCCCAGGGCGTCCGCAAACACCATATTCCTTCTTGGGGAAGGACGTTTTTATAGCGCAGGTGCCAGCCGGGGTCGCATCGTCAGCGGCACTGCACCCTGAGATCATCTCTGAGGGGGGGAAACGCTTATAAACTATCACTATAATGATAATCATGCGCGTGGAGATATGCAACCCCTATGTGATGAAGATGGCCATAGCGGCCAGGTCCGTGGACAGCATCAGCGCCATCTCGAAGAGGATCGGCTTGAGCTATGGCTGGACGTATAAATGGGCGTTGGAATTGGAGAAGGTCGGGATGTTGCAGCGCAGCGGCAAGAAGGTCATATTGCACCAGGAGAACCCCTTTTACCGGCAGGTCGTGGGGTTCTTGCGCGCGGCCTTCGGTAACGACGTGGGCTTCCGCTACCGGGCATTGGCGTGGTTTGGCGTGAAATACTGCTTCACCGGCACCGATGCCGTTGTCGTCTGGACCCAGGGAGGCTACAACATAGCCAGGTACAGGGGGTTCTACCCGATCTTCATACGGGTCAAGGAGTCAGATCGGCAGGCGTTCGCCTTCTGCGCTGCCAAATTGGGCAAAGGCGGGGTGTTCTACAAGCCCGAGTTCTCGGAGGATTTCAGGGCGGTCATGCATGAAGGCGTCCCCGTGGACAGCTTGGACGCCACCGTGGCATTCATGAAGAAGTACAGGTACAACTTCGAGCCTGCCTTGGAGATGATTCAGGACAGGTATGGCAGAAGGCTGGGTGTGCAGTATAGGGAGGCCACGCATGCTTGACCCCATTGAGCGGGAGAACGAGATCATGGACACCCTGCGGGAGCTGGCGGCCCAGGGCCTGGTGTTTGTGCTGGTCGGCGGCTATGGCATTTCCGCCTACCGGCACCGGTTCTCCGCCGATGCTGATATGGTCGTAAAGGAGGAGGATGTGCCGGGCTTCGAGCGTGTCCTGCAGGCGAGGGGCTTCCGCAAGAGCATGGAAAAGCGCCTGGATAACGAGTATGCTTCCGCGTATGCGAGATATGAGAAAACGAAGCCCAAGGCCTTCATAGACCTGCTGATCGGGGCGGTCGGCGTGAGGCAAACGGCCGCCTCGTTCGGCTACGACCTCGTCCTGAGGAACTCCTCCGTGCGGGCGGTAGAAGGCAGCGAGAAATCCGCCACCGTCCGGGTCGCGGACAAAGAGATATTGATCGCCATGAAGCTGCATGCGGGAAGGCTCACGGACATGAGGGATATTGCAGCATTGGCTTTCAGGTTGGACCTTGCGAGAATACGGTCATTCCTCTACCGCGGCGACATCACGATGCTCAAGAAGAATATGGCGCAGCTCGGCATCCTCATCGACAGGCAGGATTTCCGGGATTCGTTCAAGGGAGTGTTCATGGAAAAACACTACCGCATAGATCCGGGCGAGATACGGAAGCTCGCCGGACTCTCCAGGGACTCTGACGGATAAGCGGGGCATGCACATACTGGCACCTCCTCCTGAAAAATCGATAGGATACGATTGCCTGGAAACTATATTATGGATCAAGGACACTGAAGTCTCGTGAAAGCGCGTCAGCAACTCATGTGCAGAAATCCTTCTGCACAAAGTTCTAGAGTTGCGGAGAACCGTCATTGTCCTCATGTATCTTTTTTGTTGCTGCGGTTCCCCCCCCTTTTTGGTTTCATATCCTTCCCCATCTGCCATAACACTTTGTCGATCGTTCGCACGAGTCCCTCACCCTCCTGTTGAGACTTCATCAAGCAACATTGTCGGTGATCGTTAATCAGATCACGAATACCATCAGTCCATTCGGATGCGTACCAATCCCATCGCGATTCATACTTCGATGAGGAAGGATTCGCAGAAAACTCTTTTCTCGACATCTTCTTCATTGCTGCGAGAGAGTAACTGTCAAAAATAGGGAACGATGGACTTACACACCAGTGGAGGAATTTCGACGCAAAGGACAAATTGTTAGCTTTAGCGCCATGGGGTTTAAGCAATTCTGTTTTCTTTATCTCCTCCACAGCGTTCCGCATAAGTTGATGATTCTGAAGCCAGTCTTCCTTCAATGACATTAGTGGACCTAATATATTCCGCTTCTCGCGGATTTCTTTTGCAACACGGATCTGATCCTCAAAAGGAAGAGTTTGTGAGGGGATAGACCCCCAGTCGGCGACGAGACAAATCTTTGCAAGAGGATCATCAGACTTTGCCAATGATCCCTTCAATGCTTCATCGAGGTCTAAACCCTTCGCCCTATGCTGTTCAATCCACTCATCATATCTTTTTTTTGCATTGCTCATATCTTCGCAAAGACTGCGATCAGGTGACTTCTGCTGTCCGTTCAGGACGTCCATGCAGAGACTGGATTTGAGCTAATAAATTACTATCCGGCCACGTCCTGATCACGCCTCGCGGGCGAGTTTCTTGAGCGCCCCAGCCCGGGCACCACGATGAGGCCGAACAGCAGCAGCCAAACGGCATCCGGCACCCGCGTGCGGGTATACAGGGCGCCGCCCACATAGCCGACCACTACGGTGGCCCCGAGCAGGAGCAGGAACCCGAGGGCGTCCGCGAACACTATGCCTTCTCTTGGTGGGGGACGTTCTTATAGCGCTTTCCCTGGTATAAGAATATTCCCTCCCATCCGTTAGCATGCACCCCCAGGACCAGGAGCTTGCCCGGAAGTTCGACGACATGTATGCTGTTTCCGGGGCAAATCCGTGGACCTTCCGGGATCCTCCGCAGGAGTTGCTCCTCCTCGTGGACCGGCTTCCCCGCGGGAGGGCGCTGGACATGGGCTGCGGGGAGGGCTACAACACCCTGGCGCTGGCAAAAGCAGGCTTCCAGGCAACGGGCGCGGATGTCTCTCCGCGGGCCATTGCCCTCGCGAACGCCCATGCCCGCGAGCAGGGCCTGGCCGTGGCCTTCCTGCAGAAGAGCTGGCGGGATCTCCCCACCATGCAGGGACCGTTCGCCTTCATCATGGATTGGCGTTTCCTCCAAGAAATCATCGATCCCCCGGATCGCGCCCGCTACGTGGAGCTCATCCGCGCCCTGCTCCCGCCCGGGGGGCACTACCTCTCGGTGGCCTTCAGCCACCGCTCCCCCCTGTTCGGGACCGGGAGGGTGCGGACCGCCGACAGGGGCATCAGGCTCTGCTTCGCTCCTCCTGAGGAACTCGATGCCCTGTTCCGCGGCTTCCGGGTCCTGGAGAGAAAGGAGATCGCCGTGGACGAGAAGGGCCATGAAGCCAGTCCCGCTTACTGGTACCTCCTCCAGAAGCCCTGAAGGGGTGCGTTGTCCAGGAGTCTACGGGGTAAGCTGGCAGCGGTCCTGCGCGCACTGGGCCTGGAGGTCGCCTCTGGGCATGCAGCCCGCGGTGACGCTGCAGGAGGGGAACGAACTCCAGATCTGCACCGGCTCCCGGGCAAACGATGCCGGGACCGCGTACACCTGGCAGAGCCTTCCGTAAGCAAAGGTGCAGTCTGCATCCACGCTGCACGAATGCTCACTGGTGTAGCGGGCAATCAGCTGCTCGTACGCGGCGTCCAGGGCCGCGCACTGGTCCTGGCTGAGGAGCGTGGCGGAGGCGATTGCCGCGCCCAAGATCACTATGCATGCGAACGCGAGGACGGTGCGATCCACATCAACTATGTGCGGGGGGATGTAAATGCCCTCATTCCCTGCACGAAGCCGTGATCACTGCCGGGCGAGCTTCTTCAGCGCGGCGGGCACGCTGCCCGAGACCCAGAGGAGGTCCTGGTTCTCCTGGATCCCCAGGGAGGCATACCACGCGCGGTGGAAGGGCGTCCGGAAGGTGACGGCCTCGAACACGGTCGCGCCGTGCTTCTGCACGGCCCGGGAAAAGACTTCGCGCACGAGGAGCCTGCCGACACCCTGGCGCTGGTAGACAGGATCCACGAACAGCTCCCCGCCTTCGAGGTGGTTGCCGTCCCACCAGGGCTTGACCGCGGTCACGAACGCGCCCACCAGCCTGTTCCGGTCCTCCGCGACGGCGAAGAGGTCCTGCTGCGCGCCGAACCAGTGCTCCAGCAGGCTTGTGGCCGTGGGAACGGTCCAGCGCTCGCTCGTCTTCATGCCGGCATAGATGCGGGCATACAAACGCCCGAGGGCAGGGAGGTCCTTGCGCGCAGCGGCCCGGACGCGGACAGTCATGCTCCTCTTTCGATGCGAAGGCATAAATCCCCCACAGGTGTGTAGCTCACACCTGCCTTGCCTATCGTAGCGGAGCGGTTGCAGTTTTTGGAAGGAAAACCACCACCAAAAATCGATGCGCGTCGCCAAGAAGCCTTCTCACCACCCCAACACGCACAATCCCCCTCACCCCCATTCCTGGCAGAAACTCAGGTAACTCTACTTCAGTGTATGTGTTTAGATACCCTCAATATGCCCGCTGTGTATCGATTTCCATGGATGTAAGCCAAAGCATGTCAAAACGGCCATGTGGCCTAAGCATGCCGATTTTCAATGTAACTAATTCGCAGAGCGGAAAATTGCCACGCATGCATGTCCGACTGCTAACGGTTAGACGAGCTAAAAACGCACACTACAATTATTCTCCCTTCGGCGATGTCCTTGGGTCCGCGCCGGATGTCCTGGACAAGTCCGGAGTTCTTCATAGGCACTCCCCCTAAAGAATGGAGTCTATTCCATAAAACGCTTATTCACTCCCGTCCCTGCCAGAACCTGCGGGTCTTGATGAAGTTCCGCTCCGCTTGCAGGACGGAGCGGATGAGGTCGTCCCCGCTCTCCGCGCGCTGGAGCAGCCTGGCCGCAGTCCGCGGCCCCACCCCCCTCCCCGCCAGGGCGATGGCCGCGTCCTTGCCGCTCGCAAGGACCAGGTTCGCGCTGGTGTCCAGGCGCTCCAGCCAGGACCCCTCCTCCGCAGAGAGGCGCTTGCCCGCCTTCCGCTTCTGGACCAGGGCCTGGGCCTCCACGAGGTAGCGGGGAGGGACCACCGCCACGAGGGGGGTTTTACAGCGCTTGCAGGCGATCTTGTCGGGCGCCTCGCCCGCGGGCAGGATGGCGGCCCATGTCCCGCAGCCCGCGCAGACGAGCCCGACCGGGGTCTGGAGGAGCCTCTTTTTATACATCCCGAATATCTCTCCTTCAGGCCGGTCGGAGGGGATGATCTCTCCCTTCTTCTCCAGGGCCCTCAGGCCCAAAGGGGAGATCCCCTCCCGCAGGATGACCGTGAATTTCTTCTCGGCGAGCTGCCGGAGCAGCTCCCGCGCCGTGGCGATGTCCAGCTTGTCCTGGACGACCTCGTTCACCGCCTCGTCCCAGGCCGGGGTGCCCTGGTAGGCCTCGACCACCTTCTTGAGGTAGCCCTTGCCGAATTCAGCCTTCCGGTCGATGATCCCGAGCCGCTGGGCCACGTGCAGGAAGCGCCACATGAAGAGTTCAGTCCCGGGGACCGATTCGCGCAGGGCGCGCTCCATCCGCTCGGGACGGAGGTCCAGGAAGAGCTCCGCGGCCTCCTTCCAGCTGCTGCCGCCCAGGGCCAGCACGATCCGGTAGGGGTCGGTCTGCAGGCCCACGGAGCTCCCCCGGTCCGCGAGCAGGACCGATAAGGCCCGGCCGATGGAGTCGTTCACGAGCGAGCCCCAGCAGGTGTGGATGATGAGCCGCTCCGCGTCGTACTCCAGGAGCAGGGTCTGGTCCGTGGGGAGCGGGCCCCAGGCCTGCTGCTCCTTGACGGCAGCCAGCAGGCGCTTCGCCACGGCCCGGGTGACGGGGTACTGCTCCATCAGCCAGGGGACGGGGTCCTGCCTGTCCAGGCTGGCGATCTCCCTGCGGAGGCTGCCCACGCCCTGCGCAATGGCGAACGGCACGGGAATGAGTTCCCCCTCCCAGGCGGGGATGGCGGCCTCGATCCCGCCCATCGGCTCCACCGTGACCTGTCGCTCGCCCACGTCCAGGATCCTCCAGGCCTGGCCCTTGACGATGAAGCCCTGGCCCTGCTGCCCGTGCAGGGCGATGAATTCCGCGTCTAACGTGCCAACAGGCTGGTTGGTGTAGGCATCGACGATCCGGTAGCTCTTCACGTCCGGGATCGAGGAGAGGTTGCCGTAGTAGTACATCCATGCCCCCCTCCTCCTGCGGAGGACGAGGTCCTGGGGTTTCCGGTCCTTGAACCGGTCCTCCCGGCTGGTTTCTCCCCGTTTGTACCGCTCGACCACCTCCTGGTCCCGGTCGTTGATCCAGAGCCCGCCCAGCCGCTCCATGAGCTGGCAGACCTGGAAGAACTCCTCCGGGCTCAGGTCACGGTACGGGTAGGCCTTCCGGACCAGCTGGTAGGCCTGGTCCAGGGGGACTTCCTGGCGCTCCAGGGTGAGCCCCACGAGCTGGTGGCCGAGGATGTCCAGGGCTTTTTCATAGATACCGGTCTCCTCGATCTGCCGTCCCATGGCCTGCCGGGCGATGACCGTGCTCTCGAAGCAGTCATCGGCATCACCGGCGAGGATCTCCCCCTCCGATACCCGCTTCAGGGTATGGCCTGCCCTGCCCACCCGCTGGAGCAGCTTGCTCACCTGGCGGGGGGAGAGGTACTGCAGGACGAAGTCGATCGCGCCAATGTCGATCCCCAGCTCCAGGCTGCTCGTGCAGAGCAGGGCCCGGACCTTGAGGTCCTTGAAGTCCTGCTCGGCCTGGATCCTGACCTCCTTGGACAGGGAGGAATGGTGGGCATCCACCGGCAGGCGGGGATCCAGCAGCTTGAGCCGGGAGCTCAGGACCTCCGCGGATTCCCGGGTATTGGTGAACACCAGGACCGCCTTCCTCGCGCGGATGCGGTCGGCGATGGCCTGGACGCGGGCCGCGGTTTCCGGGGACACGCGCAGCCGTCCCGCCTGGTCCCTGGCTTCCCGGCCCGCGGGCGGGAGGTCCACCTGGATGGAAACCCTTTTCTCCCGCTCCGCATGCACCACCTGGACCCCCTCGCCCAGGAAACGGGCCACGCGCTCGGGGCTGCCCACGGTGGCGGACAGGCCGATGAGCTGGAAGCCCCCTGCCAGGGCGCGCAGCCTTTCCAGGCCAAGAGACAGCTGCACGCCGCGCTTGTTGTCCACGAGCTCGTGGATTTCGTCCACGATCACCCACTTCACGTGGGCGAGGTGCTGCCGCAGCAGGGGAGCCACCAGCATGGCCTGCAAGGTCTCCGGGGTGACGATGAACATCTCGCTGGGGTTCTGGGCCTGCATGCTCCGCTCGTACTGGCTGGTGTCCCCGTGCCGGACCGCCACTTCAAAATCCAGGGCAGCGGCCCAGTGCTCGAGCCGCTTGAGGAGATCGCGGTTGAGGCTCTTGAGCGGAGTAATGTAGAGGATGGCGATGGGGCTGTGCTCCTTGCGGAGGAAGTTGTCAATGACCGGGAAGAAGACGCTCTCGGTCTTGCCCGATCCGGTCTCGCTCAGGATGAGGACGTCCTTCCCGGCGTGGATGAGGGGGATCGCCTTCTTCTGGATGCCCGTGGGCTGGTCGAAGCGCGCGCGCACGAGCTTCTGCAGCTTCGGGGTAAGCAGGCTGAAGACGTCCATGGCATCCTCCCACGTCCCTAGGATGGGGGGACGCTTAATATAGGTACGCCAGGGAAATCAATGGTCGGAAGGATCATTCGCGGCAGAACCGGAATAGCACCATGCTCACGATGGCGCAAAAGGCATAAAAACGGGTATAACGAGGCGCCTGCTCGCGCAGGCAATAATCCTCTCAGCCTGCAGGGCCGCAACCACCTCATCTTCAGCCCCCGGCGGCACGCGGGCCGTCGCCTCCCGGTAGGGAGGCGCGTCCAGCCACACAAATACCCCTGCCCCGGGCAAGCGGGCCTCGATCGCCCTTCGCTCCTCATCATCAAGCACTCTCCAGAAGATCACCGTGCTGGTTCCCTGGAAGTCTTTCCGTGAATGGACGCGGCTTTCCCCGTCCAGGAAGGCGAGAGCGTCCACAGGAGGTTCTGGCGAAGGAAACCCTATGGAGGGTAGGGGGGGACGGGGCTGTACCTGAAAGATTGTATGGTTGTCGGGGAAGTACCCCTCTCCCAATCCCCCCTGCCAATCGGGAACCAGGCCAAGGGCAGCCAGCCGCTCCTCCACGATTTCAGGAGGCGTCCCTTCCCTGACGATGAATTCGATCTCGCCGCGCGAATAGGGGTCCAGCGCAGAAGGCGTGCCCTCCGGCTCGAGGCAGCTCGTGTACAGGCGCAGGGGGGAAACGGGGGAAGACGGCACCCAGGCGGCCACCGTGAGGAGCAGCGCAGCGATGACGATGCCGGCAAGGAAGAGGGTGCTGTCTACGTGGAATAGTGCCCCGCCACGCTTTATAACTGTTGCCCGCCGCTGTCCATGCCTGGACAGCGGTCTTGCCAGCGGCAAGCAGGGAGCGGAGCTGCTCAAGAACGCCTGCTGCTGTCCGGTTCCTCACCTGCTTGGCTGCCCTGGTGAACCTGGCCGGAAGCCCAACTTCCAGCCGCCTCGCCCAGCGGCTGATGGTCTTCCTTGGGATGCCCAGGACCCGTTCCAGACCCCGCAGGATCCTCCCCTGAAAGGAAAGCGTCGGTCACGCTTTTAACCAACTCGTTCCCATACTTCATGGGGGATCCACCTCCTTTAACCAACAAAGAGTTGGTGGAGGGAACCCTTATGGGTTCCCGCCCCCCATGTTCATCCGGGTGGGGTCATATGGGCTGTCAGTTAACACTTAACTTGGTTC
>JACQOD010000107.1 GCA_016202725.1 Candidatus Aenigmatarchaeota archaeon
TCCCAAGCGGGACCGGAGAACCGGGGAGGGAAGCGCGCTTCTTTGGGGGGCGGGAGGGCCGGGCCATGGTTCACTTCACGTTGAGCAGGGCCTTGAGGCGCGGCTCGTCGAACCCCACCACGATCTGGCCGTCAACCTCGGTCACGGGCACGCCCATCTGGCCGGACTTCTCGACCATCTGCGCGGCTTCCTGCTCGTTCGCGGAGACGTCCACTTCCTGGAAGGGGATCTTGTTCTTCTTCAGGAACTCCTTCTCCCGCATGCACCAGGGGCAGGAGGGTGTGGTGTACATCTTGACCTTCATGCCTCATGTATGGGGGCGGAGGTTTTTAAAGGGAGGGCTGCAGGGGGGATTGTTGGAAAAGTCTCGGGACAGTGGCTAAGGGCGAACCACAGCATAACGTGAACCGTCTTCAAGACCTCGGACGAGGAGATGATGCCATTGCGCATCCGCAGGCATTCGCTTATCCGCAACGGGATTTCGCCGCCAGCTCGGGGAAATAGACAGTTTATTTTGCGGTCACGCCTAACGCAGGAGAGGTGCGCCTCCCCTGCGGGCAGCACGGCGGCAGCGACAGCCCAGGCTTCCAGGGAGAAGCATGCCGCAGGTCATTCGGCAGTAAGATTGGCGGGGATTGGGAAGCCCAGGAGGCCGTGTGGCACCCTCCCCGCCCAGTGGTTCGTCTTTTCCGCTCTCCCTGCCCTGGAGGCCGAGGCCGCACTTCTCCTGCCGGCAGGTCCCGCCAACGGCCACCCACCGCCAGTCCAGGGAACAGCTGCAAGAGGACCCCCAGGACCCCTTTTGCAGCCACCCCGTGCATGGCTGGGGCATTCAGTCGCGCGGGTGGCGGCAACGGATCATCAACCGCTTTTCCGGTCCGTCATAATAGAACTCCACGGGCGATATCTCGGGCGTGGTGGGGAAGGTAATGACCTGGGTGTGCCGCCACGAGCTGTTCGGGAGCTGGTAGGCGCCGTGCTCAACCCTGTGCACGGCCGGGAGCATCTGCAGCAGGAGGTATTCCTGGGGGCACTGCAGCCTGCCTGCTGACGGATCGCCCAGGGCGTACATCGCGAGGGCCTCGTCAATGATGGCCTGGCGGGGACGGAACTCGTCATACCGGAACGTGAAACCTCGATCCCCCACCACAAGATCAAGGTTCACGATAGTCGGTCCGTGCGGGTGGTCCGTCCACATCCGCCGCAGTCTCACCCCGTTCTGGACCTCTGGAGGGGTCCCGCGCAGCTGCGGATCATCGGCCTCCTGGAGGTAATTGAAGGCCTCCAGGGCGCGCATGTACCCTTCGATGATGTCCATATTGACCATTTTGTGGCATTCTTGCCTGATAAAGCTATCCCGGCTTCACGCGGAAGCGACCCCTTCCTCCCGGGCGGCTGCGGCCACGGCCTGCGCGACCGCTTCCGCGACCCGGGGGTCGAAGGGATCGGGGATCACCTCCTCCACGGAGGGGGTGGGCACGGCTGCTGCCAAAGCGTAGGCCGCGGCCAGCTTCATCCCGCTGGTGATCGACCGGGCTCGCGCCCTGAGTGCTCCTAGAAAGACGCCGGGGAAGGCCAGGGCGTTGTTGATCTGGTTGGGGAAGTCCGACCTGCCCGTGCCTACGACCGCCGCTCCGGCCGCGCGGGCAAGGTCAGGCATGATTTCGGGGACGGGGTTGGCCATGGCGAAGATGATGGCCCGGGGGGCCATCGAGCGGATCAGGTCGGGCGGGAGGAGCCCTCCCTTGGAGACCCCGATGAACACGTCTGCCCCCTGTAAGGCCTCGGGCAGGCCGCCCTGCAATAGGCTCCGGTTGGTGAGCCGGGCCAGCTCCTGCTTGGCGGGGTTGAGGTCGGTCCGGGAGGGGTGGAGGATGCCCCGGGAATCGAGCACGATGATGTCCCGCACGGGCGTGCACAGCTTGCGGTCGTAGCCGACGCAGGTCAGGAGCTTGGCGACTGCCGTGCCCGCAGCGCCCGCGCCGTTCACCACGATCCTCAGGCCCTCCAGGGGCTTGCCCACCACCTTCGCGGCGTTGATTAGGCCGGCCAGGATGACGATGGCAGTCCCATGCTGGTCGTCGTGGAAGACCGGAATGCCCAGATCCTGGAGGGCGGCCTCGATCTCGAAGCACTCGGGCGCCTTGATGTCCTCCAGGTTCACCCCGCCGAAGGCGGGGGCGATGTTCCGGACGGCCTGGATGATGTCCTGCGGGCTTTGCGTGGTGAAGCAGAGGGGGAAGGCATCGATCCCCGCGAAGGCCTTGAAGAGCAGGGCCTTGCCCTCCATGACCGGCAGGGCCGCGGCTGCCCCGATGTTGCCCAGTCCCAGGACCGCGGAGCCGTCGGTCACGATCGCCACCGTGTTGCCCTTGATGGTGTAGCGGTAGGCCTCTGCAGGATCGCGGGCGATCGCCCGGCAGACCGCCGCCACCCCGGGGGTGTAGGCCAGGGCCAAATCCCTCCGGTCCCGCAGAGGGACCTTGGCGGCCACCTGGATCTTCCCGCGCGCCTGCGCGTGCAGCTCCAGGGCCTCCGCAGAAAGGTCCATGCAGGGGATTGGCAGGAAGTCTTAAAAATGCTTTGTTGCACAAATCAAGTTGAGAGCTTCGCCTGATGGCCAAGGTCAGGTTCGCGCGTAGGCTTTCATGGCCTCGTAGGCCCAGAATTTCATTTTCGCCTCCTTGAGGGCGTTTTCGATGACGTGCGCCCGTATGCACTCCCCGAATTTGCGCTTGACGGCGGAGAATACCCCTTCCGTGCCGGGCCAGCGGTCGCCGTAGCTTCTCTGCCTGGCCCATTCCCCGTAGCCGAGTCTGTTCCTTTCGGCGATCTCCCTGTCGCGCAGCGTGCCTTCGCCTGATAGTCTGGCGTTCTTGCGCGGCTTTATCGCGGGCTGTATGCCGTGCTTTTCAAGCAGGGCGAACAAGCCGATGTCATCGAATGCGCCGTCGCCTCCGAACTTTTCTATGGCGACGCCCTGCGCCAGCATCGACGTGATGCTGCGCTTGGCGACGTCGGGCTCGGAGGGCCCTTCGCCTTCGACGGACACGTCGCATTCGAGGAGCTTCCTTGTCCTGGCATCGGCCACGATGGTGACCTTGACGTATCTCCGCTTCTTCTTGCCGTACAGCTTGGCCCGGTGCTCCCCGCCGTTCTCCAGCTTCATGCCCGTGCCGTCGCATACCACGCTGACAGTGCCGCTTCGTGGCAACTGAAAACCGATGTCAAGCTTGTTTACCCGCCTGTCTATCGTGGAGAAATTGTTGTACAGCGGCAGCTTGCCGCACTCCACGAGCTTCCGCGTCACGCCTTCCACGCCGCGGTAGTCAATCCACTGGTGCCATACCCCCTGCAGCTTTATCAGCGATTCCGGGAAAACAAACGGGCATCCCCGTTTGCCTTCGTTCATCTCGGCAAGCTCGCTGTCCCAATTCCCTGCCCACGCGCAGTCAAGCAGGAACTCGCCGTGGACGACGAGCTCCTCGTTGTATTCCCTCCAATTCCTTTTGTCCTTGAATTTCCTACCCCAACGCCTGCCGTCATTTCTATCGCCTTTGCGATGTTCTTCATACGCTGCCATCTCTACCTACCTCCCAGACCGATATCTTTAAATACATATTAATACATATTATATGCATGAGAACTATAAAAGCTTTCAACGGCAAATTGGAGTTGAAGGATGATGTCGAAGTCATCTACGAGAAAAAGGTGACGAAGTACGGCACGGGGGCGAAGATAGACTGCATGAGAGTGCACATAGGCAAAACAGCCTACGTGATCATACGAAAGAAGCGCTCTTCACGTTAATTTATGCAACAAAGCACTTTTTTAGCCTTCCCGCATAGGGAAGGTATGGAACGCTATGGGGAGCGCGACCCGCTCGTGCAGACCTCCATCGACACCTCCCAGTTCGGCGAGCTGCAGCTCATCGGAACCGTCATGCAATTCAAGGAATCCCAGACGAGTTTCTGGCGGAGGATCGGCCCGGGTGGGAGCATCACGGCCAAGACCGTGGTGGATGGGGACACGATCTTCATCGGGACATGCGACAAGAACCTGTACGCCCTCACCCTGGACGGGAAGGAGAAGTGGCGTTTCCCGACGAACGGGCTGGTCCTGGAGAGCGCGGCCGTCACGGGGGGGCTGGCCATCATCGGCTCCACGGACGGGAACGTGTACGCGGTGGACCGCGCGACCGGGGTGGAACGGTGGCGCTTCAGGACAAACGACATGGTCGTGGAGACCGTCGTTTCCCATGCCGGGCGCGTGTTCATAGGTTCCGAGGACCGCAACCTGTACTGCCTGGACGCACGAACCGGGGGAAAGGTCTGGGCCTTCAAGACCGCCGAGCCCGCGGTGGCCACGGCCGCAGTGTACAAGAACAGGCTCTACTTCGGCTATTACGGCAACGTGTTCTACTGCCTCTCGCTGGACGGTGCCGTGCGCTGGAAGTTCCCCACCAAGAACATCATAGCCGCCTGGCCGCCCGCCATGCAGGGGGGCAAGGTCTATTTCGGCTCCTGGGACCAGACGCTCTACTGCCTGGACGCGGAGACGGGGATGCTGGTATGGAAGCACCAGGCGCGCGCCCCCGTCATGTCCCCCACGGTCTGGGAGGGAAGGGTCTTCTTCGGATGCTGGGACAACAACATCTACTGCCTGGACGCCGAGACGGGCGAGCGGATATGGACGTTCAAGACCCAGGGCCTGGGCGGGAGCCACGGCACGGTGATGGACGGCGTCTTCTATACTTCATCGTTCGACAACAACGTGTACGCCCTGGACGCCGTGACCGGCAAGGAACGGTGGAGGTTCAAGACCAACGGCTTCGTCATCCAGGTCGTCGCCGCTGGCGGCCGCGTGTACGCGGGCTCGTGGGACTGCCACCTCTACTGCCTGGACGCCTCCGGGAAGCTGCAGTGGACGTTCCAGTCGGCCCTCGGGACGCCCTCTGCCATCTCCCCGCCGGAAGCGGGCATCGTGCGGACCGCGCAGATCACCCTGCAGACCGGGGACACTTCCCCGCAGGAGGAGAAATACGCCCAGCAGTTCCTGGGCGCGGGGGGCGCGGATTCTGTCTACACCTTCAAGAGCGAATACACGACCAAGAGCCAATACACGATGAAGAAGCGGTAGGCGCCATCCCCAGGCGACCCCTTTTTTAGCCTTCCTGCATACAGAGGGTATGGAACGCTACGGGGAGCGCGACCCCCTCGTGCAGTCGTCCTTCGACACGTCCCAGTTCGCGGACGTGGCGGTCATCGGGGCCCTCAGCCACTTCGAGAAGACCCGCCAGACCATCGTGTTCAACATCGGGATGGGCGGCAGCATCATGACCGTCACTCCGCCCCTGGTGTCCGACGGGAGGATCGTCTTTGGCGCCTGCGACCGGCACATCTACTGCATCGGGCTCGACGGGAAGGAGGTCTGGCGGTTCAAGATGGACGACATCATCATGAGCACGCCCACCAGATCAGGCGGCACGCTGTACGGCGGGTCCTATGACGGGAACCTCTACGCCCTGGACTGGGAGAATGGCGCTCTCCGCTGGAAGTTCCACACGAACGGGCGCATCGTCGGGACCATCATCGTGATGGACGGGAAGGTCATCTTCGGCTCGGCGGACGGCAATGCCTACTGCCTGGACCTCGCGGGCCGGCTGCAGTGGAGGGTCCCGACGTCCTCGCCGTTGGCAGGGTTCTGCGCGTACCCCAGCGAACGCCTCTGGAAGGACGTCATCTTTTTTCCCACCTTTGACGGCAAGGTGTTCGCCATTGACACCCGGGGGCGCATCCGCTGGACGTTCGCGACGAAGGGATCCTACACGACCTCGATCCACGCGGAGGGGGACCGCCTCTTCTTCGGCTGCCAGGACCGTTCGGTCTACTGCCTGGAGTGCGCGGACGGCCGGGTGGTCTGGAAGTTCCCCGCGAAGGACACGACCTACGTCATGGCCGCGACGCCGGAGACGGTCTTCGCGTCCTCCCGCGACTACCACGTCTACGCCCTGGACCCTGCCACGGGCAGGTCGAAATGGACATTCGCCACGCGGGGCATGGTATGGTGCGAGGCCCAGAAGCCGCAGGGCGGCGTGCTCTACGTGGGGGGAATGGACAGCCACGTGTATGCCCTCCAGGCGGCTACGGGAGCCCTGCTCTGGAAGTTCAAGGCCGGCGGTCCGGTCTGGCATGGCCCCGCCCTCGCAGGGGACAGGCTCGTCTTCGGGAGCTATGACTGCAACCTCTACTGCCTGGACCTCCAGGGGGAGCTGCTGTGGAGGTTCCCCACGAGCATGTCATCCCCCGCCGCGATCGACACGGGCGAGGCGCAGGCCGCGGCCACCCTGACCACGATCTGGCAGCAGGATGCCCCTACCGGACAGGAGCGCTACCAGCAACAGACCATCGGGGAGGGAGGACGCGAAAGCGTCTACACGTTCAAGAGCGAATACACGACCAAGAGCCAGTACGCGATGAAGAAGCGATAGCTGCGCCCCGGGCTTTTTTAAGGCGCTTCCCCGGGGAAAGAGCAGGGACGACACCTTCACGATTCCGTTCGTGGTCTTCAAGGAGCCTGCAGGGAAGCGGTACATCGCATCGTGCCCTCTGCTGGACGTCGTCGCCAGGGCGCTGCCCGTGAAGCTAGCGAACATCAGGGACGCGGTCGCCCTCTGCCTCGAGGACCCGCATACGGAGAAGCCCTCCAAGGGGGCTCTGGAATCGTTTCGTTCTGGCGCATGACACGCTCCCGCTCTGCCGACGGTGCCCGTTCTCCCATGGGCTTTCTTTAATCCCCGTCACCAATCCTCCTCATGGCCGACTACCTCGCCGGGGAGCGCGGACAGCCTGCCCCGGTCCCGCAGGACCAGGACCTCCAGCATGAAACCGAGCACTTCAACATGCTCACCCAGGCCCAGGACGCGATCCTGCGGTTCGGCAAGCCGCAGGTCTGGAACGTGCAAGCAGGCGGGGGGTCCATCCTGGGCGGGATCGCCCTGGCAGGGGGCAGGCTCGTGTTCGGGGCGTGCGACAAGAACCTCTACGCGGTCCGGGAAGGCAGGAAGGAGTGGGCCGCGCCTGCGGAGCACATCATCCTCACCACGCCTGCCGTAGCAGATGCAATATACTACGGCGCCTTCGACAACCGGTTCTACTGCCTCTCCCCCGAGGGCCAGGCGGCCTGGAGGATCCCGGTCCGGGGGCCCGTGCATTCTCCCCCCGCCCTGCGGGAGGGGCGGTTGTACTTCGGGACGAAGTCCGGCTACCTCTATGCGATGACCACTGAAGGGGCTATCGCCTGGACCTTCACCATCCGCGCGCCCATCACCAGCAAGCCCGCCCTCCTGCCTGAGGGAATAGCCTTCGGGGGCTGGGACAACCAGGTCCGCCTGCTCTCCCCCTCGGGGAGGCTGCTCTGGTCGTTCGCGGCGAACGGGCTCATCCCGGCCATCGGGGAGCACGAGGGCAACCTCTACGCCGGCAGCGTGGACAAGACCTTCTACTCCCTCTCCCCCGAAGGGAGGTTGCGCTGGAAGTACCAGGGCCAGGCGCCCTTCGCGGCGGCTCCGGCCTTCCAGGGGGACCAGGTTCTGGTCCCGGGGTACGACTGCTCCCTCACCTCCCTCTCCACCGAGGGGGAACTGCTCTGGAAGTTCAAGACCCCCCAGCCCGTGGACTCCACCCCCGCCGTGGCAGGGGGCAGGATCTTCTTCGGCTGCAACGACGGGAACCTGTACTGCCTCTCCCTGAAGGGGGAGCTGCTCTGGCGGTTCCCCACGCCCTGGCCGCTCCTGGCCTGCGCCCCCCTGGCCTGGGACGGGAAGGTGTCCTTCGGGAGCTACGACGGCAACCTGTACACCCTCTCCTCCAGCGGGAGGAAGGAATGGACCTTCAAGACCCCCATCTCGCACGGCGCGCACATCGAGGTGGACATCCCCCAGCTGGCGGGCGGGCAAGCCCTGGTCGCCCAGCATCTCGCCCCTGCGCAGCAGGGCCCGCAGGGCCCCGACACCCTGGGACGCGGCTACAAGGGAGGGACCGACTTCGGGAAGGAGGTGAGCGATTACTCCTCGGGGCATGAGATGACGGTCACCAGCTCGCTCACCGAGCTCCGGAAGAAGAAGGGCTACGCGGAGCACTGAGGGTCGCCTATCCCCCGTGGGTGGTTGCATACAGGAACAATCCGGGTGGTATGGCGATGCTTTAAATAGTTTAGTACATTTGAACTACTATGAAGGAAAGAAATATAGGAATTCTACCTGACGGGCAGTTTTTTTCACGATTGCCCCCAGGGGACATCCCAAGAACAGTCATTCCGGTATTTGAGGATCTTGAGAGAGGGTTGCATGATACTCTTGTGCATCTGCACTTTCCCTGTTATGGGAGACCCGAACAATACGTCATTTTCGCTGAAGCAGAAAGGAGAGGATGGGAATCCATTGGGTATACACTTCTTGACCCCTTTCCTCATGAAGATTTTCTTAAAAGATTAGATACCCTAGCGACCATTGATCCAGAAGCAAGAATTCACAAACATTTCCTTCTCAGCTATCATGTGGCAGAAGATGCATACCGACAAGAAATGCACGATACCATCTTTCCCAAGCTGATCGAGTATCTCTTACCGAAGGAATGGCGACCGCTGAAAGACTTGTCCCCTGAAGAAATAGAGGCACTACGTGTTTAGCTGCCAAACGCATGCTACCGTTTTCTAAGCCGTAACTCCGCAATTTTATAGGGTATAAACTCAGAAAAAATCCATGTTTTCTTGAAATGTGCCGCTGAATAGTGCTTCTGGAGCGCCATGGATGCCCTGGAAAAGATCGTTGTTATTCCTCGGCCTCCTCTCCGCCGGCTTGGATGCACTGCTACGTTTCCTTTTGCGGCGAGCAGCGCCATGGCATTTCACACAGCACCAGACGCGCCCGGCGTAAGACACGGCAATGGATTTTGCCCGCCGAATCAATGAGCGGGTGGACGATCCTGAGCTTGCCGGGCTGCACTGGCCTAGTGGAATAATGTCGCACACCGCCTGGGACCGAATGGAGTATGCAGGAGGCTGGCGTATGCGGTTTATGACGACAATCGGGAGGTACGGCCGCCGGAGCTGGTAGGATGAAGAAATCTCGAGGAGCCGCGTTCCCTCGTGAGGGAAGCTATTTAAGGACTGATGTCCTACTAGAGAGTGACAATAGGCTTCCCAGCATGCCGGGTTTTATAAAGACCCGGGGGAAGAATGAAGCGAGGCAGGGAATATGGCTGAGATGCCCAGGGATGAGGACATGGACGTGGTGGACCACGCCGACGTGGCGGAGCAGCGCCAGCCCGGCGATCTCAAGCGCAAGCAGCAGCCGGGCATTGAGTACGCCAAGGACGGCAAGAAGGAGAAGGGCGTCGGACGCAAGAAAAGGATCGAGATCCTCAAGAAGTTCACCCAGGAGGCCCTCAAGAAGCACGGGCCCCTGATCCGGTCCATTGTCCTGTTCGGGTCAACGGCCAGGGGCACCTTCCGGGGCGAGAGCGATATCGACATCTTCGTGATCGTGGACGACACCCGCGAGCGTATCACCCCCCTGCTGCGGGACCAGATAGAAGATGACCTGGACCAAATAGCCAGGGGATGTTCGCCCCAGCTGTCCCTCCAGCAGCCCTACATGCTCACCGAGTTCTGGCGCCTGGTGAGGGAGGGGCATCCCATCATCTTCAACTTCATCCGGGAGGGCATCCCGGTGTACGACAAGGACATCTTCCTGCCCATCAAGCGCCTGCTGCAGATGGGGGAAATCAGGCCCAGCAAGGAGGCGGTGGAGAAGTTCATCGACCGCGCGCCGAAGCGCATTAGCAGGGTGGAGAACGCCAAGATGTACATGATCGTGGAGGACCTCTACTACGCCATGCTGGAGTCTGCCCAGGCGGTCCTGATGTTCCTGGGGAAGATCCCTCCCCGGCCCTCCGATTCCGCGGAGGAGGTGAGGCGGTCCCTGGTCAAGATGCAGTTCCTGGAGGAGTCCTTCGCGAAGGACCTCGAGGACATCATCGAGCTCCGGAAGGAAGTGGAGCACAAGCGCGTCAAGACGATTTCAGGAGCCGTGCTGGACGAGTGGATCGTGAAGGCCGATGCCTTCGTCAACAAGATGCAGAAGGTGATCGTCCGCATCGAGATCCTGAAGCGGGAGAACATGGTGGAGAAGTCCTGGGCAGTCATGTCCGAGACGACCCTGACCCTGCTGGACGCGCTCAAGAAGCCCGCGCCCAAAGCCGGCCCGCTCGCCAAGGCCTTCGAGGAGCACCTGGTCAAGGGGGGCGTGGTTTCCGACAAGTACCTCCAGGTGTTCGAGGAGCTCGAGAAGATGCACCTCCAGGTCAAGGCGGGCAAGGTCCTCGACCTCCCCAAGCAGGATATCCTGGTCTACCGGGAGTACGTCCGGAAGTTCATCCGCGAAGCCGGGCGCGTGCTGAAGAAGCACAGCCCGCAGGAGTGAGGGATAGCTTTTTAAGTAAAATCGGCAAGCGTCAGGCATGTCCACCTCGTTTTACCGCATCCGGATGGGCCTCCATCCTGACCGAGTGGTTGACATCCCCGGCGATTTCATCATCCTGCCGCGCGAAGCCGTGGGCGCTGACCTGTATGTCGCTTCCATAAATCCTGCGATGGATCTCGGCGAGGGGATCCGCGTGGGACGGCTGACCGACGAGTCTGTGCATGTCTTGGCTCCCCTGGCCAAAGCGCTGTATGCCTCTGCACGGCAGCAGGGGGGCGTGCAGTTGTCCATGGACCCCCGGCTTCCATCCCCCGTGAGGAATTACATCGCGCATACTCCTACCCAGAATGCTGCCTTTGGGGATTTTGCTATGCGGGTGGAATACGGGCCAGGGGGATTGTCCATCGATCTCCCGGCGCATGTCGTGCTTGTCGGCAACAGCGAAAGGGATGGGGATATTGGTGAGACCATCGCGGACTGCCAGCGAATCTTGCTCGGGACGCAACTCATAGGCCATCCGGAATATCGCGGCCTTCCTGAAGACCGTGTGGAGGCCATAGAGCGCCATCGCCTCCTCCGTCTTGCCCAGAAGCTGGGGTCCGAGAACGGGGGTGATTTCTAGGGGGCTTAAGGAAGCGCTATCCTGCGGGCTACTTCCTGTCGGAAGCGGGAGGAAGCGACCATGCCTATCGGACGCACGCATCCTTATATATATTTGGCGCCATATAGAAGGGTAGTGGCGGAAGAAGGGCAGTGGTGGCGTGGCGGACGAATTCCAGGTGAAGATCGAAAACGTGGTGGCCTTCACGTCGCTGGACAAGAAAATCCCCCTTCTGGAGATTTCCAACAAGTTCGAGGACGCGGAGTACGCACCTGAGTCGTTCCCGGGAGTGGTGTACCGCATCAAGGACCCCCGGGCTGCCACGCTGATCTTCTCGTCGGGCAAGATCGTCTGCACCGGGGCCAAATCGATTGAAAAGGCCAAAGAGGCCATGCACAAGGTCGTGAACGACATCCGGAAGCTGGGCATCCGCCTCCCCGTGAAATTCACCATCACCGTGGAGAACATCGTGGCCTCCACCCAGATCGCCGTCTCCTCCAAGCAGACCATCAACCTCGAGGAGATCTCCTTCGCCCTCGAGAACGTGGAGTACGAGCCGGAGCAATTCCCGGGGCTGGTCTGCCGGATCTCCGAGCCGCGCGTGGCCTTCCTGGTTTTCGGCTCCGGGAAAATCATCTGCACCGGGGCCAGGAAGATCGAGGACATCTACGTGGCCCTGGGCAAGCTCAAGGAGAAGCTGGAGTCCATAGGGGTCAAGGTTAAGCCCATGAAGTGGATGGACGAAGAGGGCAAAGCCAAAGAAGTGAACAAACCCAAGCCAAAGAAGTGAGCAGGAACCGCTTTTCCGCCGGTGCGGCCCGGGCCATTTCTCCCCGGCAGTCTCCTGTGCCAACGGGGTAATCGCCATCTAGGCCGCCGCGCGACAGGAGCCCCCGCCAGGCGCAGGCGA
>JACQOD010000098.1 GCA_016202725.1 Candidatus Aenigmatarchaeota archaeon
ATATCTATACTATGCAACTGGTGGAGCGGCTGGCGCTGCACAACCCGTGGTGGGAGGGGAGGGGAGTAGAAGCGGTCGCCGGCCTGGAAAAGCGGGACGCCTATGGCCTCGTCTGGGACCACCTGCAGGCAAAGCAGATCATCTCCGTGACGGGCCTCAGGCGGGTGGGAAAAACGGTTCTCGCACGGCAGCTGATTGCAGGCCTGCTCGCCTCGGGCGTTGAGGCCCGCAGCATCCTCTACTTCTCCTTTGACGAGCTCCTGGCGAAAGACCCGGACATCATCGAGGACGTGCTCAGGGCGTACGAAAGCACGATCCTCAAGGGCGAGCTCAGGGACGTCTACGTGTTCTTCGACGAGATCAACCACGTCCCCCACTGGCAGGTCGTCCTGAAGCGGTTCTATGACCTGGAGCGGGGCATCAAGTTCGTGGTGACCGGTTCCTCAGGCATCCGCATTCGGAAGGCGGGAGAGAGCCTTGCCGGCAGGATCATCGAGTGCGAACTGGAGCCGCTCAGTTTCCGGGAGTTCCTCAGGCTCCGCAAGGTCAGCCTGACGGAGCAGCTGGACGCCCATGCCCTCACCCTCCAGAACGAGCTCCCCCGCTACCTCATGATGGGCGGCTTCCCCGAGCTGGTCTCTGAGCCGCGCTTCGACAAGGCCCGGTCCTATGTCGGCAGCGTCGTGGACAAGATCATCCTCGCCGACATTCCCCAGGCGGGGGAGGTCGGCAACCCGGAGATCCTGCGGGAGGTGTTCAGGCTCCTGGCGCGCGCCCCCGGGAGCCTGGTGGAGTACAAGAGCCTGGCATCCGCCCTCAAGGTGTCGTACCAGACCGTCTCCAAGTACATGCACTACCTCGAATCGGCGTACCTGGTGCGGATCGTGCGCAACAGGCGGGGCAGCGCCGTGGCCGCGTCGCGCAAGGCAAAGAAAGCCTACCTCACCACCACGTCCCTCGCCCTGGTCTCGGCGGAGTCAGAGTCGCAGCTGCTTGCCCTGCTGCCGGCGCTGGCGGAAAACGCGGTCGCGGTCCACCTCCATGCCCAGTATTTCTGGAAGAAGCACCACGAACTGGACTTCCTGACCGAGCAGGGCGCCGTTGAAGTCAAATTCGCGGAGCACGATGACGCGGGAAAGAACATTGCCGCCGCGGCGAAAAAAGGGGAGAAGCGGCTGATTGTCGTCACGAAGAACAGCGAGCGGCGGGAGCGGAGGGAAGGATTGGAGGTGACCTGGACCCCCCTCTGGAAGTTCCTGCTCGCAGACCCGGCGGCCATATTCTCATGAGCGTCGCAGTGTCTGCTGTGTACGCGTGCAGCTGGTCAAAACAGGGCTACGATAATCGGTTTAGCTGAAAATAGGCCGGCAACATGAACGCCGTGCTGCGGCATAGAGACCATTATGAGCTAGCTGTCACCCTCACGCCACGAACGCGTGCTTGAGCGCATCCTTGCACCCGCAGGCCCGCTGGGCCGGGATGCGCGGCAGCGCATACTGGAGGAGCTTCTTTATTTTTTCCGTGTTGGCATTCATGGTGGCAACCACCTTCTCGATCGAGACCGGTTCCTCCTTCCAGACGTCCCAGTCCGTGACCATGGCGATGGGGACGTAGCATATTTCAGCTTCCCGGGCCAGCACCGCCTCGGGGACAAGAGTCATCCCGACGACGTGGCCGAACGCCCTGAAGAAGAGGGACTCCGCCTTGGTGGAAAACCGCGGCCCTTCGATGCACACGTACGTCCCCTGGGTATGGTGGCTGAAGGACAAGGCCTTGGCCACGGCCCCCGCAACCGAGCGGAGCTCGGGGCAGAACGGCTCTGCCACGGAGATGTGACACACCCTGCCAGACTCGTAGAAGGTCCGCTCCCTCCCGCGGGTGAAGTCGAAGAACTGGTCCGCGATCACGAAGTCCCCGGGCCTGATCTGCTTCTGCAGGCTCCCCACCGCGCATGGTGAGAGGATCCGCTGGACCCCCAGGCTCTTCAGGGCGAAGATGTTGGCGCGGTAGTTGATCTGGTGCGGCGCGAGGGCATGCAGCTTCCCGTGGCGCGGCAGGAACGCCAGCTTCCTCCCCTGGAAGGTCCCCAGCGTGATCTCATCCGAGGGGTTGCCGAAGGGGGTCTTGATCTCGACCCGCCTGGCGTCCTGCAGCTCCGCCGGGTCGATCGACCCGGTCCCGCCGATGACGGCGATCTCCGCGTCCATGGCCCTCCTTGGCGGTGCGGCTTTTTAAGGTTGGGTAATGAGCGTGATGCAGCGGGCCTGCCCGCAGCGCTTGGCAGGACACCACGCGCCTTTAAATCCTTCCGGAAAAAGGAATAGCATGGACCTGCGGGTGATCGTCGTGGCGGCTGTCCTCGTGCTGGTAGCCTTTGCAGCCGGCGGCCAGTTCAACCCCCGCGTGATCACGGTCCAAGCTCCCCCCACCCGCATCCTCACCAACCCCTCTCCCTCCACCACCATCTTTGTCCCCGCCGTGGACCAGGACGGCCAGGGGGTCGTGACTGAAGTGCAGGTGCAGGTCCTCCCGGGGAGCGGGAGGACGCTGGCCTCCATCGAGGACATACTCTTCTTCGTCGACACCCAGGCCTCCATCCGGACCGCCCGGGAGGTGGCTTCCACCGCCACGGGGTTCGACCTCTCCCTGCATGACCTGGTCTACACGGTCACCGCGAACGCCTCCGCCATCGAGGGCCCCTCCGCCGGAGCCGCCCTCACCATCGCGACCATCGCCGCCCTCGAGGGCAAGCCCCTCCGCGAGGACGTCATGATCACCGGGACCATCGAGCCGGACGGCAGCATCGGGCAGGTGGGGGAGGTCGAGCGCAAGGCCATGGCCGCCAAGGCCGCGGGAGCTGCCCTGTTCCTGATCCCGGCAGGGTCGGACATCCCGGAGATCTACACCTACGAGCGCCTCCGCACCTGCCAGCCGCTGCAGGGCGTCCAGTTCTGCGAGATTTCCTACGTGCGCACCCCCACCGGCAATCTGGGAATCGAGGTCCGGGAGGTGGGGACGGTCCAGGAGGCCTTGGCATCCTTCCTGGAGGAACCTCCGGTTGGGGAGGGGCCCGCATGACCACCCGCCGGAAGCGCCGCAGGCAGGCGGCACCTGCAGCCCTTCCCGCCCAGCGGCAGCCGAAAGCCGGCGGCGCCCCGGAAGCTCGCGTAACCACCACCGCCCGCCAGGTGGACCAGCGCTGGGTCGGCATCCTGCTCATCATCATCGTCCTGCTCGCCGCCGCCCTGGCAAACCAGATCCTGGGAGGCTCCCCCCTGCCTGCCATCACCCCCTTCCCTGGGGGGATAGCCACCGCCCCCCTCTCCACCGAGGGCTACCGGGAGATGGCCGTGGGCGTGAGCCCGGCGATCATCTACCTCCGGGCAGGCTGCACGCAGCTGGCCATGGTCACCACGGAAGGGCAGACCTACTCCATCCAGAACGGCCTGGACGGCCGCATCGACTTCCGCCCGACGGTCCACGATGTCCTCGTGGACCTGATGGACTCCCTGGGCATCGAGGTGCGGATGGCCCGCATCGACGGCGTCCAAGACTCCACCTACTACGCCACCCTCCTGGTCCAGCAGGGCGACCAGCTCCTGGCTTTGGACACGAAGCCCAGCGACGCCATCGCCGTGGCCGTCCGGACCGGCGCGCCCCTCTGGGTCCGCGACAGCATCGTCGCCACTGGCAAGCAGGTTTGCTGATGCCCATGGACCTTGCCAAGTACCGCAGCCGTGCCGGGCACGAACAGCCGGAGACGGTCGCGCACTGGTATATCGCGGACGCTCCCCGCGCCCTCTTCGAGGACTCCCCGGAAGGGGAGGCGGCCGGGGTCCGCATCGGTCTTGCAGTGGAGGCGTTCCGCAACCGGCCGTTTGCGGACAGGCTCGCATTCTATCGCGTGGTCCAGCGCTACCTTCGCGACCTGGAGCAGCACGGAGGAACCGCCTCCCTTTCGGCGTTCAGGGACCTCGCCGAGCATTTCTACTGCGAGGTGCTGGGCTGATGATCGACATCCACGCCCACCTCTGCTTCCCCGAGTTTGCGGAGGACCGGGAGCAGGTGGTGGCCCAGGCCCGCCGCGAGGTCCAGGGAATCCTGGTGTCCTCCTGCACGCTCGCCGAGGGGGAATGCGCGCTCGCCCTTGCCCGCAGGCATCCCGGCTTCCTCTTCCCCTCGCTCGGCTGCCACCCTGTCCAGGGGGACCATCCCCAGGAAATCGCCTCGCTCATTGCGCGGCACGCCGGCCAGGTGGTCGCCATCGGCGAGGTGGGGCTCGACCACCACTGGGTGAAGGACCCCCTCCAGCAGCGGAACCAGGAAGCCATGTTCGGGCAGTTCATCGCCCTCGCCGAGCGCCTGCGCAAGCCCCTGGTGATCCATTCCTGGGACGCGGAGCAGCGCTGCTTCCAGCTGGTCCGCGACCGGGAGGTGCAGGCGGCCTTCCACTGCTACACGGGCCCGCCCGACCTCGCGGAGGAGATAGCCGCACGCGGCTTCTTCGTCTCGATCTCCACAAATGTCCTCTTCTCCAAGCGCCTCCGCAAGACCGCGGCGCGCATTCCCCTGGACAGGCTCCTCCTGGAGACCGATTCCCCCTTCCTGGACCCCGACCGCGCCCGCAGGCGGAACACCCCGGGCAACATCCGCTTGAGCGCCCGGAAGGTCGCCGAGCTCCGGGGCGTCTCGGAAGCGGACATCCTAGATGCCGCTGCGAAGAATGCGAAGCGTCTCTTCTCCCTCCAGCTTATGCGGTGAGGGGCCGTTCAAGCTGCAACTGGACCGGCAGGGTTTCTAGCGCCTCGCCGCTGCCGAAGGACAGGATGACATAGATCCAGACGAGGGATCCCCGCTGCTGGACCTGTATGCTTCCCGCGGAGGCGCGGGAAAGCTTCTCCTTCTCGATGCGGTACAGCACATCGGGATTGAGGATCTCCACCGCACACACGCGGAACCGGGCGTCAAGGTTGATGATGATTTTCCCCAGCCGAATGCTTGCGGCATCTTCCGATCCTCGCGGTAGACGACGAGCGAGTCGGCCTCGGGATCGTACAGGACCTTATAGCGGCTCATGGCACCCTGCTTCTTCGGCTGGAAGATGTCCATGCGTTGCTTTGCGTTCTGTGGGATAAAAAACCGGCATCACTCTTCGCTCACGCGCGGCGCGAGGATGAAGGACAGGCTCATCTTGTCCAGGCTCTTGAAACTGAGCCTGACAGGGTAATCGGTCCCGAACTCCAGGAGCAGGTGCTTGGACAGCTTCCCGGCCTTGATCATCTTCTTGAGGTAGTCCAGGGGGTACTGGGACTTCATGGCCTTGGGCACCTTGATCTCCCTGAGGCTGGGCTCGCCCTTCGTCAGGTGCAGCTCCGCCGTGGAGACGTCCCCCTTGGCGCGCATCTTGAAATCGTGCTCGGTCGCCTCCAGGACGACCGCGTCCCCGATCACATCTGCATCGGCGATGCCCTCCTCCATGATCCCCGTGTCCAACTCCACCTTGCCTTCGAAGGCCAACTGGTCAACGGGGGGCTTCTCGGTCTTGGTTTCGATGATCGGGATCTCGAACGTCCGCCTCCCGGAGCCTTCCAGGATGAACTTGAGCTTGTCCCCCTTGCCGTACTCCAGGACCAGCTTGTCCGTGCTCTTCGCCCTTTTCAGGACTGCCGCCACGTTGGCCATGTTCAGGCCCAGCGACACGGTCCCCTCCACCTTGTACTCGTCGAAGGCCGAGGACAGGACCTTCAGGTCCACGACAGAAACCATGGCCCTGTCGGGGGTGAGCAGGGAGATGCCGTTGTGGTCGAAGTGGAAGACGCCCTCGTCGATGATGTCCGCGATGACGGGGAGGGAGTTCTTGAGCAGATCGATGTCCGACAGGACCAAGCGGAACATATACCACCCCTTTGGTTCACACCTTTTTAAGCTTTCCCGGGCCAGTCCACCGTCAGTGACGGACATGATCGTCACCTTTCCTGGAAGCTCCCCTTGCACTCATGGCCTGGCAGGGGGTTCGATCATTCGTTCACGGACGTTGGGGGGCAGAGCTATCGATTGGGAAAGGGGAGCATGCAGGGCCTGCCCCCGGACCGACCGCCTCACCGACCCTTCAGGGCGCGGACCTTCTTCCGAAGATCAAGATCCAGCGCGGCCATGGACTGGACGAACTCCCCCTGGAGCTCGGCCCCCTTCTCGAGGGGGACGACCCTTCCAAACACGCGCACCAGCTGGTTCACCTCCACGGGGAAGGGCCCCTCCCCGTTCACCGTGATCTTCCCGGTCCCGTCGTCCACGATGATGCTGGTCCCCTCGGGGCTCCTGTCAATGACCGTGCCCAGCACCCGGATGCGGATGTCCTCGGGCTGGATGCCCGCGATGTCGCGCTCGACCGCGGGCAGGCGTCGCTGGTCGTCTGCCATATCCCCTTTTTAAGGGTGAGCATTAAATATCTTTTGCCCCCCGGGAGAGCAGCATGATTCCTCGCCAGTACACGAACGACGTCCTCCCCGGGGGGGAGGTCAGCCTGGCCGGCTGGGTCGCCGGCATCCGGGACCTGGGCAACATCAAGTTCTTCCTCCTCCGCGACCGTGAAGGGCTCCTCCAGGTCACGGCAAAGAAGGGCGTGGCCCCCGCAGGCATGCTGGAGGCCATCCAGGCCCTCGGCAGGGAGGACGTGGTCCGCGTGGCCGGGAAGGCCGTCGCCTCGACGCAGGCCCCCCGCGGCGTGGAGCTCATCCCCGGCCAGCTGGAGGTCCTGGTGAAGGCCGCGGCCCCGCTGCCCATCGACATCGGGGACAAGATCGAGTCGAACCTGGACAAGCGCCTGGACCACCGGGTCCTGGATCTGCGCAACCCCCGGAACCTGGCCATCTTCAAGGTGCAGGCCCGGCTCGTGGAGGGGATGCAGCTCGAGCTGGCGCGGCAGGGGTTCCTGCAGGTCTTCACCCCCGCCCTCATGGGGGCGCCCTCCGAATCCGGAGCCGATGTATTTCCGGTCTTCTACTTCAACCGCGAGGTCTACCTGCGCCAGGACCCCCAGCTCCACCGCCAGCTCCTGATCGCGGGCGGATTTGATCGCTTGTATGACCTCGGCCCCTCCTGGCGGGCCGAGCACTCCAACACCACCCGCCACCTCTGCGAGCACCGGGGCATTGCCCCTGAAATGACCCTCACGGATGAGGGGGACACCATGCGCCTCGAGGAGGATGTGGTCGTTGCAGGCATCACCAGGGTGAAGGAACACTGCGCCGCTGAACTCGACCTCCTCGGGGTGAAGGTGCAGGTTCCCGAGAAACCCTTCCCGGAACTGCGGTTCCCCGCGGTGAATGCTATCCTGGCCAAGATGGGCAAGGACCTCCCCCGAGGGGAGGACCTCGACAGGGAAAGCGAGAAGCTCCTCGCCGAGCACGTCAAGAAGAAATACGAGGCTGACTTCTTCTTCGTCAACCGCTTCCCCTTCAAGGTCAAGCCGTTCTACGTCATGCGCGACGGGGAGTGGGCCCGCAGCGTGGACATGATCTACAAGGGCACCGAGCTCTCCTCTGGGGGACAAAGGGAGCACCGCTACGACCGGATCATCCAGCAGATCACGGAGAAGAAGATGGCTCCCGATTCCCTGCAGTGGTTCACGGAACCCTTCAAGTACGGGGTGCCTCCGCACGGGGGCTTCTGCATCGGCATCGAGCGTTTCACGATGAAGCTGCTGGACATCGAGAACGTGCGCGAGGCCGTCCTGTTCCCCCGCACTCCAGAGAGGTGCCTGCCATGACGGCGCAACGTACTTCAGGAAAGAGCCTCGCCGCCGCGGCGCGGGGACACCCCCGGAAAGGTCAGATGTACATCCTGACCATGGTCTTCATGGCGGGCCTGGTGTTCACGGTCTACAGCAGCCTGTCCCAGTACGCTGCAGTCGAGCTGGCCGAGCCCCTGGAAGGCGGGGAGGCGGCTCTGCTGGCGGGGGTCGAGCGGGCCGCGCGGACCGCAGTCAGCACGGACTCGTGCGCCCAGGCCGCTGACCAGCTTGCCCGCCTCCAGCGCTTCGTGGAACGCACCGCCATCCAGGGCGCCGCCCTGGACCTGGACCCCGAGGTGGATTGCGCTGCCATCCCCTCGTGGACCGCAGCCGCCACGCTCTCCTACCGCTCCGTCGCCCTGGACCTCAGCAACACCATCACCCTCCGGTGAGGGGGTGGGGGTCGGCGGGTCGCACATGGTTGCCCCCGGCGAATCTTCCCCCGAGCGCCCACCCGCTTAAGCGGCAGCTATCGACCACCATTTCAGCGACCCCCCGCCGCGGCGTGCTTTAAAAGCATGCGGCACGCATTCCTCCCGGCTGCAGCCGGAGGATGCATTGCCACCCTGCGCATATTCCCCAACGGCAATGCCCTGCCGGCAGGAGCACTGGGCGCGCAACTGATAACCAACCACCCACAGGCGCGAATTCCCCCAGCTTCAACTGGGGGATGAGCGCTCACCAACTCACCAATTTAAATACGGGCCCGGGCAATAGTATTCTATGGCAGCCGCCCGGCGCGCGGGGGAATTCCAGCTCAGCCTGGGCTTCATTATCTCCATCGTCTTCGCCGTCGTGTTCCTGAGCCTGGCTATTACCTGGCTGCAGGGCCTGCTCGGCGGGGTGGTGAGCCTCACCGACGACCTCTCGGTCAATGCCCGCAGCGAGCTCCGGAAGACCTTCTCCGAAACCCAGGCCCACTTCGGGATCTGGCCGCCCGAATACACCCTCGCCCCGGGGAGGGGCATCAACACCCTCGCGAGCATCGAGAACGATGACCCGCAGGCCCAGGCGAACATCTTCGTCATCAACGTCATTCCGTCCTCAGCCTCAAGCGGCGTCCGCGCCCTGCGCTGCACCCAGGGAGACTTCTGCCAGGACCTCCGTGAAGAGATGCTGACCTGGGCGACGTTCGCCGATTCCGCCACCACGATCCAATACCTGAGCATCGAGGACTATTTCGTCAGGATCGAGCCCAAGAGCCCGCCACCGGGGACCTACATCTACACCGTCGTGGCTTGCTCCGACAAGCAGGGCGTCACCCTTTCGGAAAACTGCAACGGCGCCAGCCAGGACTGGGGATCCGAGCAGATCATCATCCAGGTCGCATCCTGAGTGTTGGGGTTGTGCGTCCATCGCGTGCATGCGGCCTCTCGGGGAAGCAGGATCTGCCGCACCCCCCCGGACCCGACGACCGAGACTGAATATAAGCCCCTCTCTCCAAAGGTAGGTATGGACCCGGGGATGGCGATTGCCATCATCTTCACCCTGATCGTGATCGGGGTGATCATCGTCTTCGGCTTCGGCCAGATCGGGGGGCTCTTCTGCACCGGCGCGAACGCCCAGCTTTTCAAGGCCGTCCAGGACCTGGAAGACACGGTGGAGGAAGTCCATGTCCTGGCGCGGGGCTCGGCCAAGACCTACCGTGTGGCGGTTCCGTCGGACACGAGCCTCTGCTTCGTGAACCAGACCAACCCCGCTCCGCATCCCTACACCAACCCCGCGTACACCTGGAATCCCGATCCCCTGGTGATCGATGAATTCCTCCAGAACCCCGCCTCCCCCGCTTATCAGGCCCCGGTCTGGATGACCCCCTGCGGCAGCGTCCTCGGCGAGGGCTACCAGATGAAGTATTTGTCCCCGTCAAGAAGCTTCTGCGCGCCCGGCGGGACCACCCTCCTGATCGAGAACGTGGGCCGGACCGTCGATATCAGCGGCCCGCAGTGAGGGGAAGGATTCCCGGCACCCTCCATGAATGGCTTTGCGTGGCCCATCCCAGAAAACCGATAGGTGGGGCCTTCTTTCTTGCGACCTCCCGCCGATATAAGCGGGCCGCCCCAACAATAGGGCATGCAGTCCGTGCATGAGGTCTTCAAGCTCATTTTCGGCGTCCTGGCATCCATCCTCATCCTGGGGGTCATCCTCACCTTCGTGGGCAACTACGGGAACGCCCAGGAGCGCTCGCTCGAGGCAGCGGCCCTCCGGAACGTGATCAAGAGCGCTGGTGATGTTTACGTCTCCGGCAACGGCATCCCCTTCCGGGGGGTGCCGAACGTCACCTTCTTGCCCGGGGACCCGCCCACCTTCCGCACCCCCGATGCTGCCGTGCCGGTGCGCTTCCCCCTGTTCTTCAGGGGAGGCGAGGATCTCTTCCTCGCCCGCAGCCGGCTGGATATGGGCTGGTGGAGCTTCTCCTACGTGACCGCAACCCCCCGCCTGCGGGTGCTCTTCTCCCCGGTGGTCGGGGATTGGCAGCAGGTGCGGGACATCGTCTCGGCCTTCCCCGACACGGAATTCTTCGACCCCAAGGTCACCTTCGGCGTGTGCGATGGAACCCAGCTTCGGGAGCAGCTCTGCACCGGCCAGGCCTGCGAGCAGCGGGGCTTCCGGGACCTCCCCCTCGAGGGATTGTTTCCCGCGGTGGCGCCGTGCACGGCTCTCCTCCCCGCGGATGCGATATTGATCACGCTTTCGTCCTCCTGCCCCCAGCCCCGCGGGGTCTGCCTCACCCCGCCCGATGCCGGCGGCATCGGCACGCTCTTCTCCGCAGACCGCGCCCTTGGCTACTACTACAAGGACCCGGTCGACGTCGCCGCGCTCGCCATCGGCGGCATCTCTGATGTGACCGAGCTCACGCTGTTCGATGTCAAGAACGAGCAGTTCCGCACCGAGCTCCGCTTAGCCGCAGAAGTGCTCCGCACCAGGATCCTGCTGATTACCCCCTCCTTCCCCGCCATTTCCCCCTGCCGCCCCGATCTGGCGGCCTTTCTCGGCAGCCTGCAAGGCCTGGAAGCGATCCTGGGAGATGAAGCCTACTATGAGCAGTACCCATCGTTGCAGGCCCTCCTCTCCGCCCTGGGAGATCTCCGTGCCGCCCATGAAAGCCTGGCGGCAAAAGGATGTGACTACTGATGCCCAGCATGCCGATTAAGCAGTCAAGCAGGCGCGGGCAAACAGGCATCATGGAGTATATCATGATGATCTTTCTCATCATGGTCGTGGTCGTCGGCCTGATTGTCCTGCTGACGGGCTACCAGATCACCCGGGCCGCTGCCGATCGCAGCGACCGCACGCAGGACCGCGCCCTCTTCCTGCTGAAGCAGGTGACGACCCATCCGCTCTTCGTGAGTGAGGAGGGGGTCCTCGATGATGCGAAGTTGACGGCGCTGGCAACCCTGCCCGACGGCTGCGCGCGCCTTGAAGACTTGTTCGGTCCCGACTGGTTCCTTGAAGTGGAGACGCTTGACGGCCCCGGCGCAGCCTGCGCGCAAACCAACTATCCCGCCTGCGGCCGGTGGGAGCTCTGCAAGCAGGACGCTCGAGCAGTCGCCTACGACCTGCCGGTGAACGTCTATCGCAATGCGGGCACGATCCTCGCGCGCGATGTCCTGGCGCGGAGGGATCTTGCGATCCTGACGGTGGGGGTGTATGGGAGGTGACCATGGACGGCAACTGCTTAAGCGCTCGCAGGCGGGCCCAGAGCTCCATGGTCATGCTGGTCCTCGCGATCATCATTGTCCTGGGCATGGTGGCCTTCCTCTTCGGCCTTGCGCGCACGGTGTCCTCCGCGGAATATCTCAATCTCTATGCGCACGGCCTGGTGGCAAGCGTCTTGAAAACCGACACCGGCTATACCGAAGCGCCCTGCAAGACCGTCGCGGACAGCCTGGCCTGCGCCTACCTCACGCCATCCTACATCTGCGGCGGCCAGGAGACCTGCGCAGATCTTGCGGATCGCATGGTGAACGCCTCTATCGGCCGGTTTGCTGAGCGCAAGGAAAGCCTTCGCTATCTCCTCACGGTGGAGCCGGAGGGCTTTTCGGCAATTGGTGGGGAGGGAGTAACCCGCGTCGAGCTGGGAGAACTCTCACTCCGGAAGCTCCGGGAGAGCCGTATCAGCGCTGCTGAGCGGCTTACGGGCTTCTTTGGCGGGCAACCCTATGTCCTGACCGCGACCCTGGTGCTGGTCGTGCGCTGAGCGCTTGAGAACTGCTTAAGCGCTTAATCCACCTGCTTAATAAGCGCTTAATCGGCAAGCTTCGAGATCGCCAGTTGTTTGAACACCTGTTCGGGCAGCCGGACCCGGCTCTGCTTGCCGAAGGCCTGCTTCTCCAGCGGGATGCGGTAGACATTGATGAGGTCGGCCACGTAGCCGCGGATACAAGACCCGCTGAGGGCAGGCACACAGAAGGCCCCGATCTCCTCGTAGCCCAGCCATTCCTCGCGCTTCTGAGCCAGCACGCCCAGTACCCGCAGATGGCGGGGCGTGAGCATCTCCATCTTCTGCTTCATCTCCCCGACCACCTGGTCCAGGCTCTTTGGTGCTTGACTGCCGCTTAAGCGCGAGGGCATTTGCTGCTTAACTGCTTGATTGCTGCTTAGCTCCGCGAGGTAGCCTTTCAAGGGGGCGGTGATCTGCTTCACCATCATGTCGGCCAGCTCCTCCTCGGCGGGCAGCTCGCGGATTTCCTTTATAATCGCCTGCCGCGAGGACTGCACGGCCTTCAGGATGCGGTCAATGTCGTCCCTGGTGCTCACCTGACCGAGTTTCTGGCTGATTGCCGTCAGTTCCCGGCTGCGGGGAGCGGGTTTCTTGCGCGCGGCTGGCGGGGGAGGGGGCCGCTTCTTCAAAAAATCGAACATGTCGTTCTTTTGTCGCGCGTCTATAAAAATATAAGCCGCTCCAGCCAAGTAATCCTATGGCAAAGGGGCAAGTGGAAATTATCATCGTTCTCGCCATCGTCATCGTCGCGGTGGTGGCCATTCTCCTTGCTTCGCAATCCCCTCCCGAGGGCCAGCCGGCGACCCAGGAGGGGCGCGCAGTCCGCAATTCCCTCACCCGCCTCATCTCCGCTGGAGCGCAGGACAGCCTGCGGCGCCTGTCGCTCTACGGGGGATACGCCGAGCCCCAGCAGCCCGCAGTCGCCTTCCTTGGGGACGGAGTCAACTACTGGCAGCGCGGCGGCCAGGTGACCGTGCCCGCCGCGCAGCGGACCTTCACCCAGCTCACGGACGACTTCATCAACGCCAACAAGGAGAGCTACCTTGCGGGGCTGGGCGGCGACATCCAGGCCGGAGAGGCAAGGGTCCAGGCAGACATCCGCCCGAGCACGATCGACCTCACCGTCACCCTCCCCGCAAGGGTGAACGAGGAGCAGCTCTCGCCCGTCTACCGGATCTCGATCCCCAGCAAGTTCGGCGACATCCTCTCCTTCGCTGCAGCGTACAGCGAAGCCCAGTCTCGGGACCGCTACCTCGAGTACTACACCCTCGCCAGCATGCTGATGTCCCCCATCGCGCAGGGCGAGCAGACCACCCCCCTCTTCATCTCCCTGTCGGCCTGCGGCGACGCGGTGATGAAGACCTGGTTCGATCTCAAGGCAGCAGCGGAGGAGCGGCTCCAGACCACGCTGGCGCACACCTACCTCCCCGGCCAGGTCCCCCTCAACATCGGGGACGTCACCTCCTACCCCAAATACGCCCTCCCCGAGTTCGACAGCAACCGCTTTGAGGACCTCGAGGTCACCTTCCACCTGCCGGACGATTTCCAGCTCACCCCAGGCTCGTTCCAGGTATCGCCAGATCCGGTGGTGGCGTTCGCGCAGCCGATCCCCCTGACGGGAGAATGCGCCTCCGATCCCATTTACGTGAAGTATTTCCTCAACCTCCCCGTCATCGTGCGCGCGAAGGACCCGCTTACCGGGAACGTGTTCCAGTTCGCCCAGCAGTTCTACATCAAGGACAACGCCCCCGGGCGCTGGGAGGACGCCGCCCTGTATGAGCAGGACCTGCAAGCCCTGATTTGCGCGGACACGGCCTGCTTCGCCGATGTCGCGGTCAGCAGCCTCTCCGGCGCTCCCGTGGCCGGCGCCACCGTGGCCTTCATGGGCTGCTCCCTCGGGCTCACGGACAGCCAGGGCAGGTTCCAGGGGACCGCCCCCTGCGGGCTGGGCCCCCTCCAGGTCTACAAGACCGGATTCTCCCTCTACAGCAGGGGGTTCTCCTCGGACACCCTCCAGCAGGCCCAGGCCCTCACCGTGCCCGCGCACCTGTCCACCACGGTCAATGTGTACAAGGTGAACGTCCTCCCCGTCGGGGACACCTACCAGGTGACCAACATCGAGCCCCTCCCCCCCGGCAACAAGGCCATGCTGACGGTGGCGCAGGACCGCTCCTATACGTTCTTCTTTGACGCGGTCGGCCAGCTGCAGAACGTCCCTGCCGGCGGCATGGGATTCCTGGCCGCGGTCATGAACAGGGAGGCGACGCAGGCATGGGGGCAAGTGGAGCTCCCGGTAACCATCCCCGAGGGCACGGCCATGCTCCATGTCTACATTCCCTACAGCGACGAATTCAACGTGCTGAGCCAATCCGGGGACCACGAGGCCGTTACCCAGCTCGGCCTCGCCTACACCGAGCTCATGGAGCAGTGCGGCATCGGCCCTGTGACCACCACCCCCGTGGATCGGAACAAGGGGATCGGATGCATCAAGACCAAGGCGGAGGTGCAACCGTGACCACCACAACCCTCGAGGGAGCCCTGCTGCGCCTGCTGCAGGTTGCGGCCATAGTGTCGGTCGCCATCATCGCGGACCTCCCTCTTGCGAGCGCCACCAATGTCAACATCCTCTTCAACGGGCAGATCCAGGCGACCGCAGACATCTCCCCTGCCAACGTGGCCAACCACCAGGTCTCCATCGTCCACGATCCGAAGGACATTGTGTGGTCGCAGGTGAAGGTCCTGGTGACCGTGAACTCGGCAAGCCTCTCCCACACGGTGGAGAGGATCTTCCTCTACAAGTGCAAGCTGCTCGACCCCGCAGAATGCACCCAGGTCACCCCCATCGACTTCCAGACCTACGCGAACGTTGAATTGCTCTGGTCCGACATCTCCGCCCCCGAGGGTCCGGGCACCTACCCCCAGGGGGCCCACCTCATGACCCTGGTCAAGGTCAGGGACTCCCAGGGGGGAACCAGTTGGGTGTCGTTCTGGGACCGCATCCGCAGGACCGACTACCAGACCTTCACCCAGTTCCGGGACGACCTGGACCAGGTGGACTTCCACGCCGCCGAGCAGGGGCTCGTGGATCCGGCCAAGAACTTCATCCAGAACTTCCAGATGCTGCCCTTCAACTGGGCGGAAAAGGTGATCTTCCAGGGCGCTTCCTCCCTGTTCGCCGTGGGGGGCGACGGCCAGGAGCTGGAGAGCCACCGCACCACCTCCGCCTCCCCTCCCGGCAACCAGATCACCTCCATCAGCAAGGAGTTCTTCATGGTGTTCTCCGAAGCCTCCACGGGCACCACCAACGCCGTGACCCTCAACCAGAACCCCTCCTTCTCCTGCGGGGACGGGATCTGCGATTCCGCCCTCGGGGAATCGCCCTCCTCCTGCTGCTTTGACTGCGGCTGCTCCCTGTCCGGCCAGTACTGTGATCTTCCAGCGGGCCAGCCCGAGGGGGGCGTCTGCCGCCTGGAGGACGACATCCGCATGAACATCCTGCCCCCCGCCATCCCCCCCGTGACTGACTGCAACAAGCCCATCCAGGTGGACCTGCCTGTCCAGATCCTGAACCCTCCCGAGACCCTGGCCGCCACCCTCACCAGCCTGGCCACCCTGAACCAGACTCCCCAGACCGTGTCCTGCACGGGCGACGGGGTGTTCTACACCTGCCCCCTGGTCATCCAGCCGCCGGTCCGCTGCGGGGCGACCACCTTCTCGGTCGGGCCGAACAGCCTGAACCTCACCCTGTCCTACGAGGACGGCCCCAACCGGGTGACCCGGGTCCTGTCCTCGCCCTTCGCCGACCTTCCCATCCCCCTCAGCTGCGGCTGCCCTGAGGGCTTCTTCTGCGACGCGGGGAAGTTCGTGTGCAGCGCCGCATCCTCCATCAGCCTCAGCGTCCTGAACGTCACCTCGTTCCTTCCCGCCTTCAACGCCTCCGGCGACATCGTCAAGCTCGCCGCCCGGATCAACAACCCCCCCTCCGACCTCGCCGTGACCGGCGTCCAGTACACGCTGGGCACGCTCTTCCAGAACAACCTGCCCATCCTCAACGCGACCACGGGCTCGGTCACCTGCCTGGGCGGCTCCCCCGGCCACGTCTACAACTGCGAGATCCCCGTCTCGATCTCCAACTACGACCACAACACGGCCTACTTCTTCCGCGGCAACTCGATCACCTTCTCCACCACCTTCTCCGACGTGGGCACCACGGTCGTGCGCGACCTCGTTTCGGCCTTTTCCGACATCACCATCCCGTCCTTCCAGTGCGGCGACGGGGTCTGCAACCAGGGCGAGGACTCGGCCAACTGCTGCCTCGACTGCGGCTGCCTCGCCTCGCCAGGCCTCTACTGCAACGCCATCCCCCAGTCCTGCGCCACCCTGGGGGACGTCCGCCTCGACGTCCTGTCCGTCAACCCCACCAACCTCACGGACTGCTCGCCCGCTGTCCCTCACGTAGTTGACCTGTCGGCCCAGGTGGTGAACGCCCCCTCTGACCTCAGGCTGGACTTCGCCTTCTACCTCAAGAACGGCCTGGTCCAGCCCTATCCCCTCACCTGCCTGCCCATCAATCCAGGAGCGAATCCCGGCCTGTTCGACTGCGATCTCACCCTCCCCGAGATCCCTGAATGCCAGCAGCAGCCTGGAGGCTTTGTCCTGGGGCCGAACGCCCTGAACTTCACCATCGCCTTCAGCGACGGCCGCAGCCCCCGGACCATGACCCTCTCGGACGGCTTCCAGGACCTGCGCCTCACCCCCACCTTCGACCAGGGCGACGGCCTCTGCGAGCGGCAGCTGGGGGAGAACGCCTCCAACTCCTGCATCGACTGCCCCTGCGAGCAGGAGTTCGGCCCGGATTCGTTCTGCAACGTCCCTCCCCTGCCGGGCGCGGCGGGCGCATGCATCAACAAGAACGACATCCGCCTGGTCATCGATTCCCCCCAGGGGACGGTCCACTTCGATTCCTGCGAGGTCCCCCAGGCCCTGGACATCCGCGCCCACCTCGATAACGAGCCCGCCGACATCCTGAACATGGTCTTCACGGCCACCCTGGACGGGGAGAACGCAGACCAGTTCTCCTGCATCCGGACCCCGGCCTCCTTCGGGGGTAACCTCTCCTCCCCGATCGAGTGCCAGCTCCTCATCCCCCCGTCCCGGACCTGCTCCCGCTCGGATCCGCCCACCATCCTGGAGGACAATGAGATCACCGCCGCCCTGGCCTTCCGCTCCGGCGGGACCGCGACCGTCGTCCACACCACGTCAGCCACCCTCCCCGAGATAGAGATCAAGCAGCAGATCACCTCCATCTTCGACATCACCCAGGAGGCCATCAGGAAGATGCAGGCCGAGATCGACAAGACCAAGCGCCTGGCTAACAGCCTGCTGGGCTGGATAGAGTTCTGCCTCACCATGGCCATCATCCTCGCAGTGGCAGCCCTGGGCCTGGTGGTCTATGGGGGCTTCGGCGGCGGCGAGGGATCGTTCGGGGACAATGTCCAGGCCGCAGCGACGGCAGGCGGCGGCCTCCTTTCTGCCTGGGGCACGATCTGCGAGATGGTCAGCAACCTCTACGAGGCCCAGATCAGGATCCAGAACATCCGCCTGCAGTTCGTCCAGTCCCAGTTCTGCATGGACCTCATCCAGCACCAGATCGATGCCGGCCAGTGCGAGCAGCAGGAGTTCTCCTGCTACCAGCGCATCGTCGGCTGCCTGAATTTCGCGGACATCGAGAGCGGCCTGGACGGCCTCAACAGCCTCCTCCAGCAGAACACCGGCTTGGCAGGCCAGTTCGGCCAGGGACTCCAGCAGGCCGCTGAGGGCTTGGACGCCCTGGGCATTGGCGGCGACATTGGGGAAGGATCAAGCGTCTATTTCCAGGAGAATGGCCTGAACATCGAGGCGGGGCTGGCCTGCAACTATGCGGCCACGCAGCAGCAATACTCCGCATCCTATTCCCGGTGTCCGAAAGCGGGAGACGGCAACAGGGACTATCTGCACGTGAGCGTGGCCCCGGACAGCAGCTGCCGCTTCTACAAGCTCATCCCCTATGAGCAGGACCAGCAAACAGCGGTCCTTCCCCCTGCGGCTGGCTCCGGTCCGAAGACCTTCAACTTCCCCCTCGATGGCGTCACCACGCAGGGCGGGACAACATGGACCTTCTCCCTTTATTGCTTCTACAGCGAGAGCACCATGAACCAGTGGGCAGGCAGGCTCGCGACCCCTGCCGATCCGCAGGCGGAGGGCAGGTACCAGGCAGTGAGCTCCCACTCCATCACGATTTGGCCTGACTTGAACAATGACTGCTGCTGCGATCAGGGAGAGAACGCGGCGACACCACAGAATCCGTCGTGTGCGGGCGCCTCCGCCGGCAGCGGCGGCCCCATCACCCTGTCCTTCACGCCGCAACAACCAAACATTAATCAACCCGTGATCTTCACCGCGAAGGTAAACCTCCCGACCGGGGTTCAATATGGACCCCCCTACAGGTATAAGCTCATTCCCGACGTCAGCCAGCCGAATGCAAACGCGCAGGAAAATATTGACGCAAGAAACGAGTATACATTCACATCAGTGACATATCCGTTGGCGAAAGGGTACGAAGCCCAAGTCGAAGTGTGGGCAACGCCGACAGGTGCCCAGGGGACGCCTTCGGTGCCAATACAACCTAACGGGGAGAAGACCGTCGTCGTGGGTGGAGGGGGGGTTAATCTGATCGCTGAGGAGATTCAGTATAATCCATCTACGACTGTTTTCCAGTTCAACATAAAAAACCAAGGAACGTCTGCCACCCCAACTGGCGTTGGAATTCCCTACACCATTGAATGGAGTACCGGAACATTGAGCGGGAGCGTCCCCGGCCCTCTGGCGTCGGGGGCCGAGAGCGGCCTGCAAACCGTTTCAGCCCCATCAGCGTCACCGCCTGCTCTTGCGGATACCATCAACTTCGAAGTGAATACGGCGTGCGGAGCTTCTGGAGAGCCCTTTGCGGAACAAGTGTGCACAGATAACAGGAAGACTCTTATCCTTTCATAAAACTCTTAAAGATGGGCGGGTAAGAAGGTACATGCGCGTTGCTTGGATAGCGATCTTCCTTCTCTTGCCAGTTCCGTCAGTACAGGCGCTCGAGCTGGCGGACGGCCTGCGCCTGACCGTCCCCCCTGATGGGGTGAAATGCGTGGACATCGTCCTGCCCGACCACCTGGGAAGCTTCGAGCCCGGCCCCCGGGCCTACCTGGTCACCGCAGACGCCCCCTGGGGGAACCTGCGCGAGCTGGAGGTGACCACGGACGAGAACAACACGGTGGTGGTCCCCCTCTGCCTCTTTTCTTCGGGGGTGGCCAATGGGAGTTGCGCGGATTATGCGGTCACCCTTGCCACCCTGGACGGGAAGGCCAGGAAGTCCTTTGCGGGCGGGGCCTGTGTCTCCGGGATAGAGGGCGCCGGCCTGGGCGAAGGGGGGACCGGGGAGGTGCTTAATGGGGAACTGTCCCTGTTCGCGCTGGTCTTTCAGCCTGCGACCCTGTACGGTGGAGGGGGGACCCTCACGCTCCAGGTCCAGAGCGAGGCTTCGCTGGCCCTCAGGCTGGAGGCCGAGGGTCTCGAGCCTGCCCAGCAAACGGTGAGCCTCTCCCCCGAGACCCCCCGCCTCACGCTGAACTACACCGCCTCCTCCCCGGGGGAGGTGCGCGTCCGGGCCACCATCCAGGGCTGTCAGGGCCGCTTCTGCGAGCAGCAGGCTACCGCCAGGGTGCTCGCGGGCGACCCCCCGTCGCGGGCGGGCTTCACGACCTCCCTCTTCCCCCTCTCCCTGAGCGCCAAGGCAGGCGATACCGTCAGCTATGAGCTGGCGATCGAGAATTATGGGGATGCGGCCCCCTTCGAGGTCAGCCTCCTCCTCCCTGCGGGGGTGAGCAGCCCCTTCCAGCCGCAGCAGCTCGCCCTGGCGAAGGGGGAGCGCACGAGCCTCGCCTTCGAGGTCACTGCCACCGGCAGCGAGTTCTACGAAATCGTCGCGGAGGTGGCCTCCCGCGGGAACGCCAAGAAGAAGACGGCCTTCCTCGCCGTGGACGAGCAGGTAGCGGACGCCCGCAGGCAGCTTGAACGGGTCGCAGAGAACAATCCTGCAGGCCTGCCTGAGGCGCAGCAGTCCTTTGATTCCTGGTATGCATCCTACCAGTTCACCCCCCTGGGGGAGGGGTTGGACGATTACTCCTCCCTTCAGGAGGAGCTGGAGGTAAGCGCCGCCCTCCCCGAGGGGCCTGCCCCGCAGCCGCGGGAGAGCCCTCCTGCACAGCCGATCCCTGCTCCCCAGGAGTTCCCGCTGCTCCTGGCCGTGGGGGCAGGGGCGGTCGTGGCTGTTCTCCTCGCTTTCGTCCTCCTCCGTCGGCGGAAGCCTGCTCGGCAGTTGGATGTGCCCCCGCTCGAGCAGTGAGGAGCCCGAGCACCCTCCTGCCTGCTGGCGGGAATCCTGCTGACCTGCGGCCGTCCACTGGCTGTCCGCCCCTCCGCCACAGGGGGGTCCCGGGCTTAGGCCTGGGGATGTTCAGGGAATGCGGGGCCTTTTGGTGGCTCGAGAATCCTGTGCAGTGTGATCGGTGAATTCCACCAGTCGGTGACCGGTGGTGGGCATGGTGCGAAGTCCATTCCACAGGTGCAGCGACGGGAAAGGGAAGCCAACAATAACCAGCGAACCAGATGCGCGAATTCCCCGGTCGGTGGCCAGGATGGGCGAGCCAGCGCGCCAATTCACTCTCGGCTGGCGGTCTACGGCGGATTTTCATGTCGCCAATATTTCCTCGACCTTCGAGATGAACTCATCCGCATCCCCCAATGCCGAAAGGGCATTCTCTCTGGATATTGCGGGGGTGGCATCGTATTGTGCAGCTTCCCTCTTTGTTTTAGTTCGGATGAGCTTCGTTATCAGGTCCTCGCTAAGTGCGCGGGCCCTTGTGAGGTTATGCAGATGTTGCTGTGGCATCCTGTTCTCCTCCACATAGAAACGCTCAAGCAATGCTATGGTCGCAGCATGGCTCTTTGATGTGAAGCAAAGCCTGGATATCGCGGCAAGCGATGATGTATACATAGAATAATAGGAAACGACGATCACCCAGTCATACATATGGAAATCCGATGCTAAAGACAGCACCTTCCTGAAATCGTCGTTTTCTGAGATCCTGAAAAGCACGTTGGCAACAGTGAAGTTTTTCCTTGATTTTTTCAGATATGGTCGTTCCAGGTTGGAATATTCCTGGCTTTTGAGCAGTTGCCCTGTCCCCAAGTATCTCTCAATCCTCCTCTTCAGCACATCAACCCTTTTCATGCCACCAATCTCCAGAACATCTCTGAGCCGTAAAGCGAAATGCCATGATTTCTTGCTTCCTTCCCCACATTCAATCCCTCCGTCTCTAGCATCTTCTTGAACTCTTTGATATCCGTCAGTAATGGGCTTACCTTAAGATTATGCGAATACTGGTAGCTTGCGCTTTCCCGCTCTATGCTCTCTCTTAATGCCTTGTTCTTCAGATCGGTTACTATAAATAACAAATCAATGTCCGATGTCTTTGTTGCTCCCCCCTTCGCATAACTACCGAACAAGATGATGGAGTGGATATCCGACATGAATTCTGTGGTCAGCTTTGATATCAGACTTTCAATAACAGCCTTGATTTTCGGATGCTCTTTGTATATCTCCTCTTTCTTCTGCGCGTCGACCTCTTCAAGAAGACGCCTGCACTTCGCATTGTCAAGATTGAGCACACACGACTTTGCATTCCCAATCCTTTCTATTTTTATTATCTTTTCGTTTTCCATTGATGTGATGTGGTTATACGCCGGGCGATAGCCGATTCCAAGTTTTTTTGAAATTTCAAGGATAGTCGCCCTTTTGTGCAATTCGCTCCTCAGCAAACGCATGATTTTTAGCAGGGTCTGCTGTCTCATATTGATCATTTAGTGAATAATATTATTCACTTCTGTATATAAGCTTTTCGGCGGCAGATGCTGACCGATGGTCGCTTCATGTCTTGGGCAAGCGCAAACCTTCGGAAGGGCGACGATGGGGGAGGAGAGCCAGCAATAAGAGCCCGTCCCAAAACGCACCGGACGACTTCCGTCAGTGCGGGGGTTGGAAGGAGCTGGCAAGCCGGCCCCTGCCCAGGCTGCCGGTTCCGCACGACCGCCATCCGGCGGGCGGATGCCTGCAC